>DATBYP010000304.1:0-14158 GCA_036513675.1 Candidatus Acidiferrum sp. | reverse complement strand
ATTCAAGGGAACCGTCGAGTATTTCGCGGACGCCGTCTTCAACTATCCGACGCTTGCGGAGTGCTACAAAGCCGCGGCGTTCAACGGCCTTAACAAACTGAGGTAAACGGCCACCATGCCCAAATCTGTCGGCGTACTCGTCATGGAACATATCGCGGTCGGCCTGGTTGAGAATAACCAACTCGCCGGCCCAGTCAACCTTTACCCAGAGGAAGGTACTTCGCTCGACGCGCTGCAAGCCATGCCCGCGGAAAACATCGGCGACTGCATCCAGCAGCAAATCGACGCCGCATCCAAGGGCCAGAAGATCCTTGCCATCGGCCTCGGATTTCCCGGAGTGATTAGCAACGGAATCATCGAGGACTCTCCCAACCTGCATCAGGTGAAAGGTTTCAATTTGCAGGCGGCGCTCTCGGCGCGCGGCGTATCCGCTCCAGTGCGCGTCTTCAATGACGCCGACGCGATGGCAGCGGGCATTGCTGCTACGCGGGACAAGCTGCAAAAACTCATTCGCGTATGGACGCTTGGCAACGGCGTAGGCTTCGGGCGTTATCCCTGGCGCGAAGGAGTGTGGGAAGGCGGGCACTCTGTCGTGACGCTCGATCCCAAAGAAAACCTATGCGGCTGCGGCGGCCGGGGCCACCTGGAAGGAATCCTGGGTCATCGGTCGATGCGTTTGCGGTTTCTCGATCTCGAGCCGGAAGAAGTATTCGCGAATGCGCGCACCGGGGATGCGCGCTGCTCCGAGTTCGTGACCATGTGCCATCGCGCACTCGCGGCAGCGACCGCCACGAGCATCCATATGGACGGCCCCGGCCAGTTCTACATCACGGGGCACAACGCGAAGTTTATTGATATCGCGCTGCTCGATCGCCTGGTGCACGAAATGGTCAAGATGAGCCCCCTGCAAGGCAGCCGGTTTGAGGTCGTATCGACTAGCGACGAGGTCGGCATCATCGGCGCGGCCCTAAACGCCGAACACGCCGCGTTAGCATCTTCCTAGTTGCAACGAAACAGTCTCCCGACTCGCGAAACGTTAGATCGCTCGCACGACGCCAACGGGGTAAGTCCTTACTCATTCTGCGTAGTACGTACCTCCGAATATGATACCGATGCCGTTTATAGCCTTATGTGAGACGATGAGTCCGCAATGGAGCTTATTACGAGCAGCTCGGTGATTCTTCCCTTCCTGGCCTTTTTAGGATGCTGGACGGCGCTCTGGCGACGTGGGCAGGATTGGCGAACGAGTTTCATCGTTTCTGCAACTTTGTGGGGTATATGGGTTGCTGCTACAACCGAGCTATTGAGTGCGGGATCGTTGCTTGCACGTGGTGCAGTTGCCGCGGCATGGTTATTAGCGTCGATTCTAGCTTGGTCGCTTGCGATTTTTGCGGCGAAAGGTCGGCGCTTTTCTCCGGCATCCGGCGCGCAAGCGTCCGATCCCGCCAAGGTGGCTAGTGAACCGCTTTCCCCTGCAGATTGGCTGTTGTTGGCCGGTCTGAGTGCCGTTGTGTTGTTGCTTGGTGTCGTTGCGCTCGTTGCTCCGCCCAATACCTGGGATGCCATGCAGTACAACATGCCTCGGGTCGTCATGTGGACAGAGAATCACAGCGTACACTTTTATCCCACGCTCGATTACCAGCAGCTCATGATGAGTCCGTGGGCTGAGTATGCGATGACGCATTTGACGATCCTGCAAGGTAGCGATCGTCTGGTGAACCTTGTGGAGTGGTTCGCTTTCCTAGGAAGCATCATCGGAGTTTCGCTAGTTGCTCGGGAACTCGGGTGTGGCCCGCGGAGTCAGGCTTTCGCCGCGATTCTTTGCGGTACGCTTCCACAGGCGATTCTGGCGGCTACGAGCGCAAAACCAGACGTGGCCGTAGGGTTCTGGATCGTGGCGAGTTGTTTCTTTCTTCTGCGATGGAAATCGGCCTCCACATGGGCGAATGCGTTGCTCGCTGGCGCAGCCATCGGGCTTGCTACTCTGACCAAAGGCACGGCTTTCATTCTGCTTCCCGCTATTGTCTTGGCAGCCTTCTGGATTTGGCCGGCGACAAACCGGAAGAGATTTCTAGCCTGGATTCCAGCGGTTCTGCTCTTGATTCTGGCCCTCAATGGTCCGCAGTTTTACCGCAATGTACGCTTGACCGGATCTCCTCTAGGATTTGCCTCACCGGACGGTGATGCGGACAAGAAAGGCCAGCGGCATTTTGCTAGCGGCAAATTCGGTATGCGAGACGTCGCTGGCAACGTACTTCGAAGTGTCGCCCTGCACTTCGAGACGCCGAATAACAGGATCAATGCATGGACTGCGGGTCGTTTCAGACAGATTATTCGAGGTATTGGCGTTGACCCAGATGATCCGGCCATGATCGAGCAGGGTAATTCTGGTGAACTCTATAGATTCTTTATTCCGCGAGCTTCACGATCTGAAGTGCTTGCCGGAAATCTGTTTCACGCGATTCTCTTCTTGTTTTCCGCGGCTATCCTCGTTTTGCTGCGGAGATCTGGCCAACGCGACACCGTGTTACTTGCTATCGGCGTGATGGGAGCGTTCGTGCTCTTTTGTGCCGCCGTGCGGTGGCAGCCTTACAACGGACGCTTTCATTTGCCGGCCTTCATGCTGTGGTGCGCGGTCATTAGTTCGGTGCTGGTGCCGCGTCTCCCGAGGTGGACGCTTCTGATTGTTGGCGGGCTTGCCATAGTGGGAGCAACGCCCTACGCCGTATCGAACGAGATGCGGCCGCTGCTCGGCATCCGCTACTTTCATGGCTTACGTGCCGACCGAACCCCGAACATATTTTCGACCACGCGCGATCGTCTCTATTTCGGGGACCAGCACCTGTATCTTACCGATTCCTATCTCGCCGCGGCACGCGCCGTTGCCGCTTCTGGCTGTCGGAACGTACGGTTAGATGCTTTCTTGCTTCACTATGACTATCCGATGCTTGCCCTGCTGCGAGCGGGAATGGGTGGCCCGGTCGTACATTACGTGGGCGTCCAGAACCGTTCCGCTATTTACGAGCGCACACCAGAGCCATCTCCTTGTGCTGTTGTTTGTCTTGGCTGCGCCTTGGCTCATCAGAAATGGAGGGAGTATGCGGGACCTGGAGTTCTTGCTCTCCAGTTCGATCGCACCGTGGTCTTCCTGCGCGAGTCGCCCGATCAGTTGAATAAAGCGACCGGTACCTTGGAAGCCGTTGGGCTGATGCCCGGAGAGACAATTTCACTTGCTTCAAAGAGCTCAGTCAATTCCGATCTACCAGTTATCGGCGCTGATGTCTGCAATATACTCCCCTACGGGTTTGTCCAAGGCATGATTGGCGGTCCGGTCAGGCGCAATCTGGAAGGCTCTGGGTGTCGATATGCCGGTGCTGCTGGTCAGATTCAAATTGCCACATTTCCACCAAGTTCGTACTATTCTCAAGACTACGAGACTCTTGCAGCCGAGGGCACGGGTTCGCTTCAAGTGCGCGAACCAGATCATTCGCTTACTGTCGTCCTTGATCGCGACATACCGGCGCTTGCCTACCTCCACAAGGGAACCGCGACGTACGGCTTGAATATTGACCGAAACAGTCCCCGACCAATACCGGAAGAGTATGTTCGCCTTGGAGACATGATGAGCGCCGGCCTTCCCTCGGTTGCACCAAAATAGTCTGCGAATTAGCGGCTATGCGGAATAGCTGTCGAAGCGTGTCGGGCACTTCGTGCTGCTCGCTGCGAGCCCAGACTACTCACACTAACTTCTTCAATAGTTGATCGAGACGCGCGCGGTCTGCGTAGCCCATGTCGATGAATGCCTTGGCCGGTTTTCACATTTTTGACGATCGCTCGGGCGCAGACTTAGCCGCCGGGCGCGTCAAATACAATCTTCACCAGAGTACCGATAGGTGGCGGCTCGGAAGTGGCGATCAACAGCCCCCCCAATCCCAGCGTAGAAACCCGGGAGACGGAACGGCCGCCGCTGTGCTGCCAGGTAACGAGCATGCCCTTCGGCAACGCAACGCGCGGGAACCTTCTCTTGACCGCATGCGCTGATTGCGTCACGAGACCAGTGTCGCGCCTTGCCGTTGCGCGAGAATAGGTGTTCGATGAACTGAGGGAGCGTTCCGGTCAACAGCGTTCGTCAACGCAGAGTGCGAAGAATCTGCTGGACTTTTTGCCGCCACAAGCCTATTACGGTCGCACCAGCAATATCCTTCCGATCGAGGAGAGACTCATGAAAATCAAGACGTTTGCCATTTATATCATTACTGTTCTGCTTGTGGCGCTCACCTGGAGCGGTGCGGCCGCGGCCGATCAGCATTCGGGAACCTGGAAAATGAACCCGGCAAAATCCAAGTACAGTCCTGGTCCAGCTGCAAAGAACATCACCCTAACGATCGAATCAGACGAGACACACATGAAAATCGATTCCCAGGGCACAGATGGTAGCGATAATCCCACACACATCCAGTTCGACGCGAAATTCGACGGCAAGGATTATCCGGCGACGGGCTTGCCTTCCGGCGATAGCGTTTCAGCCAAACTCATCAACGCCAACACTACGCAGGTGACCATGAAGAAGGACGGCCAGCCGGTGATGACGGTGACGTCGGTGGTTTCCAATGACGGGAAGACGCGCACGTCCACCTTCAAAGGCAAAGATCCGCAAGGACGCGAAGTAAACAACGTCGTCGTCTACGACAAACAGTAGCGCCTGGTTGCGCCGCAGGACTGTATACAAAGGATTGACGCGCGATGCGTCGTGAAATATTTCGTGGCAGTTTTGGAGCCAAAGATGGCACATCGCGCGTCATGACTTGAAAGATTAAAGCGCTCTCCTCCGATTGAAGCGTGCGCCCATTCGTGTCGCACGCCGAACCAGGATCGGATTTCAATACTACCCAGTCCTAGTCGCGAGCGGACCGCATGCGCAGCAAGTATGGCGCCCGGCGCCGCTCGGCTTGCGTCCCGTGCGATACTCTGGCAGAAACGGAACCACATTCCAGAAGGAGAGCGCGGCGGAACATGTATATTCATACATTTCTGTTTCAATGGCAGCCGAGCGTTACGGCGGAAATGAAGGAGCGGGCGGCGCGGGAGATTCGTGGCTTGCAGGGGCAAATCCCAGGATTGCTCGAGACCAGTTACGGCGCCAATGTGTCGCCGCGTTCGCAGGGTTTCACGCATGGCGGTGTTATGAAATTCCAGGACAAAGCTGCGTTGGATGCGTACTCTCCGCATCCGACACACCAGAAGCTGGTGGATTGGCTAATGCCGCTGCTCAAAGTAGCCGCCGAACTAGACTACGAAATGTAGACTCGCACTGACGAGCGGGTAATTAGACGTCGCAGAGGTCGACGGCCTGGCGCAACGAGGTTAGCGGGTCACGTGTGGGCACGAATTCGTGAGCTACGTAACCTTGATATTTTGTAGCGGCAATGCCACGCATTACCCCGTCCCACTGTACTTCCTGCGTGCCGTCGAGTTCGTGGCGGTGCGGAACCCCGCCGGTGTGGAAGTGCCCAAGCCAATCTATATTTTTCTGTATGGTGGCGACCAGGTCGCCTTCCATGATTTGCATATGGTAGATGTCATAGAGCAGCTTAACGCGCGGCGAATTTACCGCTTGCACCACTTGTAGGCCCCACGCGGTGTGATCGCACATGTAGTCTTTGTGATCGACCTTGCTGTTGAGCAGCTCGATGCAAATGGTTACGCCGTGGTCTTCGCCGATTTTCTTCAGGCGGTTCAGTCCCGCAATCGTATTCTTCGCGCCCTCCTCGTCAGACATGCCCGCGCGATTTCCCGAAAAAGTAATCACATTCGGAACGCCGAGCTTCGCTGCTATGGGGATGTTCTTGCGGAACTCCTCTTCGATCTTGGCATGATTGTCGACACGATTGAGTGCGCTCGCAATGTCTCCGCCGCCCGCGTAACCCATGCTGCAAATCAGCCCGTAGCGGCGCGGGACTTCCCACTCATCCACTTTCAGAAGGTCGATTCCCTTGAGGCCAATCTCGGCGCCGTAAGCGCAAAGCTTTTCCAATTCAACTTTTTGATAGCACCAACGGGACGCGGACTGGCGTATTTGTCCCTTGCGGCGAACGGGGGTTGTCTCCTGGGACGAAGAGGAGGAAGACAAGGATGGAAGCGCGGCCATAGTGGCTCCAGAAATTACGGTTTTCAACAAATTCCGACGCGATAGGTGAGACATAGGTGGGTGAGTGTAGCGAAGAATTGGCCGCGTGGGTAGAGATTCCGTGAGTGTTTGAGGCGTTTGGCATTAACGCACACAGCTAGCCGCGGCACACTACTTGCAACCCCTCAAATCACGTTCCGCAACGGAGAAGAGAAGCATGGGCGAGTCACGGTCGCTCACCGGAAATCGCCTGCGTTATCCGAGACGGCAAACCGCCGGGCTTAGCTATGCAGCGGCGGGCGGATGAAACCGGCGATGGCAGTGCGCGCAGAGCGCGTGGTGGCCATGCCACCTTATGTCCAATGGTTCGGCGCAGTGCGGGCACGCGGCCGACCATCGGGCACCGCATTCCGGACATTCCTTGAGCAGCGATTCCGCGCGACGAAGTGGCTTTCGTACTTCCTGCAAATCAAGGACAAAGCGGCAAGAGGGATTGCCGCAAATAAGGAAGTTTTCCATGGGCAGGGCTCCTTTATAGCGCGCATAGTGAACATAAATGTGTATATCCGTCAATACCATTAATTACGTCAGTAGTATTACCGAGGGTTCGTAACGATGTTAGTCTCTTGGCTGAGGGTGTGCCGACTTGCTAAGGCTGTATTAGGTGCGTACGGACCGCATAGCGAACAAGGTCACTGAGGGAATGCATCCCGAGCTTAAGCATGACTCTGGCACGATGACTCTCCACCGTTCTGGTACTGATGGTCAACATGGAAGCAATCTGCTTGTTGGTCTTTCCGCTCGCAAGGTAAGCGGCAACCTCGCGCTCGCGTTCAGAGAGCGCGTTGTAGCCCCTATCTGCAATTTGCTCGGCAGCGGCAAATTCTCGCGCCTGCCCTGCTCGGGCCAGCATTACCTGCTGCCCGGCGCGCGCAGGGTGTAGCGGTTGCACAGCGCTAAAGCGCGGAGCCGAATGCAGCAAACGCGAGATCGCGCGCGTTTCCAACAAACAGGTCTCCAAGAGCGCCCCGGCTCCCGAGGAAACCTCGTCCAAACTAGCGCCAACGGTGGCGAGGCCCGCGGGCTGGAGCGCATGCGGATCATTGCGCAGCACCGCTTTAATGTGGGTCAAACCTTCCGCAAGACGGAAAACCGCGGAAGCGATATCCTTGGGTTTTGTGAGTTCCAGGACGACGGCACCGACCTGCTGGACCTGACCTGCATCGTCCTTGATCGGGAAATAGCTCTCGTTCCAATGACCTGGTGCGTCTCTGGATGGCAACTTCGCGGTGACTTCAAAGTTCGATAGCGGCTGGCCGGTGGCAAACACATGCTCTAACGCGGGCAGAACTTTTTCGGCGGCATTTCCAACGACAGCATGGATCGTCTTGCCTAGGTGAGCCGCCACGGGAATGCCGTTCATCGAAGCTAATGCATCGTTGACGGCCCGGAAGCGGAACTGCCTGTCGCAAATCGCGACCCCTACCATGGAACTGCTAAAAAGAGCGGGCAACAGGTCATAAGGTTCGCCCATAGCCCCAGCCAAGCTGAGCTGCCTGCCAATGTTCGACTCTGTTCCGGATAGTTTGCGTCCCATACTCGCGCTCGCTACCTATGGCTTGATTACCCGACAGCGGTGTGGCATTCAACAAACGTTACAGGGAGTCTAAGGCGTAGTAATTGTAATGTCAACAGCCAAGGATAGTATTAAGTGGAGTCTTGTACGTACAGAACAGTGCACTCCAGCTTGTCGCGCCTCGCGGGAACAAGCTGCCCTATTGTTGCTGCATCAAATTTGCAAATCTCGTCGGGTTCGCGCATCATTACTGGCTTGTTTGGACGCGGCGGCCGGGTTGGGGAGCGAGCGCCGATGACTCCCTCCAAACTCAACGCAGTTTGCATTGGTGCGCCAGACCTAATAGCAGCGCAGCGCTTCGATTGCGTTTGAACCTTAAATAAAGGAGTGGAATGGAAAAGCCAGGGAAAATAGCGCCTGCAAAAGGCAAGTTGGGCGTGCTCTTGCCCGGGATGGGCGCAGTCGCCACGACGTTCATGGCTGGCGTTGAGCTGGTAAGAACAGGAAAAGCGCAGCCGGTGGGCTCGCTGACACAGCTCAGCACGATCCGCCTGGGCAAGCGCACGGATGCACGCTCTCCGTTAATTAAGAAATTTGCTCCATTGGCCGACCTTAAGGACCTGGTTTTTGGCGGTTGGGACATCTTCAAGGACAACGCCTATCAAGCAGCGAGCAAGGCTGGAGTGTTGAGCGAAAAGGACCTGGAAAAGGTCGAACCTTTTCTGTCCGGCATCGCACCGATGAAAGCGGCGTTCGACCGGGAATACGTGAAGAAACTGGACGGCACGTACGTCAAGAAAGGCAAGAGCAAGTACGACCTGGCGCTGCAAATCAAGGACGACATCGAGAATTTTCGCAAGACGAAGCGGGTCTCACGCCTGGTGACTTGCTGGTGCGGTTCGACCGAAGTGTTCATCAAGCCGGAGGAAGTGCACTCGACACCCGCGAAATTTGTAGAGGCTATGAAGGCCAATCATCCGGCGATTGCGCCATCGATGCTGTATGCGTGGGCCTCGGTAACGAGTGAAGTGCCGTTCGCGAATGGCGCGCCGAACCTGACCGTGGACATTCCGGCCATCCAACAGCTCGCGCTGGAACATAACGTCGCAATTTGCGGTAAGGATTTCAAAACCGGGCAGACCATGATGAAGACCGTGCTGGCGCCGGCCTTCAAAGCACGAATGCTGGGGCTTGAGGGATGGTATTCGACCAACATCTTGGGCAATCGGGACGGCGAAGTACTTGAGGATCCTGGGTCGTTCAAGACGAAGGAAGAATCGAAACTGGGCGCGCTCGAGTATATTTTGCAGCCGCAACTCTATCCGATGCTGTATGGCAAGGTCTTCCACAAAGTGCGCATCAACTACTATCCGCCGCGCGGCGACAATAAGGAAGGCTGGGACAACATCGATATTTTTGGCTGGCTCGGCTATCCCATGCAGATCAAAGTGGATTTCTTGTGCCGCGATTCGATTCTTGCCGCGCCTATCGTGCTTGATCTCGTTCTGTTCCTGGATTTGGCACAGCGCGCCGGCATGCGCGGCATTCAAGAGTGGCTTAGCTTTTATTTCAAGTCCCCGATGACGGCGCCGGATTTGTATCCCGAGCATGATTTGTTCATTCAATTGATGAAGCTGAAGAACACTTTGCGCTGGATGATGGGCGAGGAGTTGATCACACACTTGGGGCAGGAGTATTACGACTAGCTGGCGCGGCACTCTATCTGGAAATGTGATTTGCGCGATTCATTTTTCTGCTTGATGAGGTGAGTTTTGGATTTGACGCTTGGAAACGCTGCGCGATACCCTAACCGTTCGATGGCCGGATATTTTGTGCCCATAAATTGCCCACCGGATTTCGTTACAGCACACTGAGGAGAGACATGTCGACTGAATTTCGTAATTTTCTTGCTCTGCCATACGACGAGCTGGAAGAGCTCAATCTTAAAGCCAAGAAGCAGCGCCTGGATCGTGTTGCGCCGCATAAAGTGCAAGAGGAGCGCATCAAGTATCTGAGCGACGAAAAGCGCATCAAAGCCGTGACCGTGCTCTTCAGCGACCTCGAAGGCCGGTTGCACATGCTCGATTACGACAAGAAGTTTCTGATCAAGAGCTGGGACAACTTGACCTTTGACGGCTCTTCGATTCGCGGATTTACCGCGCAGCGCGAAAGCGATTTGCGGCTGGCAATGGACTGGGGCGCATTCTATTGGGCTCCAGCGGACGTGTTCGGCAGCGGCAAAGTGCTGGTTTTCGGTGAAGTGATCGACAAAGACGGCACGCCGTACGGCGCCGATATTCGCGGGCGGCTCAAAGGCTTCGCGGGAGAGATGTACAAGAAAGAAGGTTACACGCTAAATGCCGCGAATGAGATCGAGGGATTCCTGTTTCAAGGTTCCGATGCGGAGCGGCGCTACCACGAAACACTCAAATTTGAGTACGTCAATACCGGTGGCTATTACCATTCATTGCCCGGTGATCCGCTGCGTACTTTCATAGATACGACTGCAGAAGTGCAGCGCGCCATGGGCTTCCAGAATGAGAAGGATCATCCGGAAGTGGCGCCCTCGCAATTTGAAATCAATTACAGCTACGGTGAGGTTGTCGCGGCCGCCGATCAGATTCAGCTCTACAAGCTGATCTGCCGGCAGGTGGCTACGAACATGGGCTTGACGGCATGCTTTCTGCCCAAGCCGGTCGTAGGCGTGAACGGCAACGGGATGCACACCAACGTATCGGTCAGCAAGAATGGTAAGAATCTGTTTTGGGATCCGAAGGGAGAGGAAAAGCTCAGCAAGACTGGCTGGGAGTTCGTGGATCGCATCCTGACGCACGGGAATGATATTTGCCTGCTGTTCAATTCAAGCGTGAATGCCTACCGCCGCCTCGATCCGCATTTTGAAGCGCCGAACCAACTCAAGGCGTCACCGGTGGACCGCGGCTCGATGGTACGCATCCCCATCGGCAACGAGCGCAGCATGCGTACGGAGGTACGCGCCGTCGCTCCCGACGCGAATCCTTATATGGTGATGTATTCGATCTTCAAAACCGGCCTCGACGGCGAAACCGCAAAGATCAAGAATCTGCGGCAAGCGGCGCGGTATTTGCCGGACAACATCTACACGGCGATCGAGGATTTTGAGAAAGCTGATTGGACGACGAAGCTATTCGGCGCCGACGTGAAAGGACGCTACGCGGAGCTGAAACGTGCATCCGCTGACCGGTGCCCACGGCAGCTGGGCACCGTCGTGAAAGCGCCGGAGGTGCAGTTCCACCACGAAGTCTACAACCAGTTCCTTTGGAACTTGTTCTAAAGCATCCCGGAGCTTCCTGCGCCGCGCCCGCCAGAGTCTTACGCTGTTCTGATTTGGGCGCTCTTGGCGTTGACAGCGTCGAGCACACGAGTCGAATAGATGAGTGCGGCGCCAGCGTTCATGGCCACCGCGACGCCTAGCGCCTCAGCAATCTCTTCTTTTGTGGCTCCAGCTTTCAGCGCGGCTTCGCTGTGTACCACGATGCAGCCGTCGCACTTCGTAGTAACCGCGACGGCCAGCGAAATCAACTGCCGGGTTTTCTCATCGAGCTTGCCTGTCTTTGAATTCGCCGCGCTCAGTGTTTGATAACCGCGGACGGTGTCCGGACTCAGCTTCATCAATTCGCCAAGCGTGGCTCCGATCTGCTTGTGATACTCATTCCAATCGATCATCATCTCAATCTCTCCTTCGGTCAGTAACCTTGCCACGCGCGAGTATAGCGCCTTGCCCTGCGATGCCGCGTGGGATTTGTTCGATTGTGGTATCTTCTTTAATTCGCGCTGGACTCTTTTCGACTCCGCCGCGGGGCACACAATACCTTTGCAAGAGGGCACGAAGCATGAAGAACTCGTACAACGGGCAAGGCATCCCTTCCGGCGGAAAAGGGATTGACTATAGCGGTGGTGACCTGCGCGTGCCCGACACGCCGATCATTCCCTTCATAGAGGGCGACGGCACAGGACGCGACATCTGGAAGGCCTCGCGGCGCGTGTTTGACGCCGCGGTGGACCACGCTTATGGCAACAAGCGGCGCATAGCATGGTTCGAAGTTTTTGCCGGCGAAAAAGCCTTCAACACGTTTAAGGAGTGGTTGCCGAACGACACGGTGGAGGCCATTCGCGATTTTCGTGTGGCCATCAAGGGGCCGCTGACCACCCCGGTAGGTGGTGGAATTCGCTCGCTGAATGTCGCGCTGCGTCAGATCTTGGACTTGTATTCGTGCGAGCGGCCAGTGCGCTATTACGCAGGAGTTCCCTCCCCTGTGAAACACCCCGAGAAGATGGACGTGGTGATCTTTCGCGAGAATACCGAGGATGTGTACATCGGAATCGAGTGGAAATCGGGCTCACCCGAAGCCAAAAAACTGCTGGAATTCTTGAACGGCGAGATGTTGAAGGACGGAAAGAAACAGATTCGCTGGGACTCCGGCGTGGGCATCAAGCCAATGTCGCCTACGGGAACGAAGCGGCTGGTGCGTCGAGCAATTAAATACGCGCTCACGCATGGACGCAAGAGCGTGACCCTGGTGCACAAAGGAAACATCCAGAAATTTACGGAAGGCGGGTTTCGCGATTGGGGATACGAACTGGCGCGGGAGGAGTTTCGCGGGCAGACGGTGACGGAACGCGAGAGCTGGATCGTCGATAATCTAGACAAGAATCCGGGGCTAACCGCGGAACAGAATGCGGCCATGATCGAGCCGGGGCTGGAGCAGGCCACCGACGCTTTCAAGAAGGGCGTCTATGACGAAGTGAAGCTAACCATTGACGCGATCTACGCGACGCATGGCAAGGGACAGTGGAAGAAGAAATTGATGATCAATGACCGCATCGCGGACTCTGTGTTTCAGCAGGTGCTGCTGCGCGCGGACGAATACAGCGTGCTGGCAACTTCGAACTTGAATGGCGATTATTTGTCGGACGCTTGCGCGGCGCAGGTCGGCGGACTGGGAATGGCGCCGGGCTCGAATATTGGCGACGGTTACGGTGTTTTCGAAGCGACGCACGGGACGGCGCCGAAATATGCGGATAAAGATGTGATCAATCCGAGTTCGGTGATGCTGTCAGGGGCGATGATGTTTGAATTTTTGGGATGGGGTGAAGCGGCGCAACTCATCGAAGATGGAATTGCGCGGACGATTCAGCAGAAGCGCGTGACTTATGACCTGGAACGGCTGATGACCGGGGCGACGAAAGTGGGAACGTCAGCGTTTGCTTCGGCGATTATTGAGAATATGGCGGCGCGCGCAGTCGCAAGATAGATCGAGGAGAGAGACGGGATGCGGAAGAAGGTTACGGTGGTGGGCGGTGGGTTTGTGGGATCGACGACCGCGCAGCGCATCGTGGATAAAGAGCTGGCCGATGTGGTATTGACCGACATTTTGGACGGACCGCCGGCGGGGAAAGCGCTCGACATGATGGAGTCTGGGCCCATCACGCGATCCGATTCACGAGTAACAGGAATTTCCACTGCTAATGGAGACTACGGCGCGACGGCGGGCAGCGACGTTGTCGTCATCACAGCAGGATTTCCGCGCAAGCCGGGGATGAGCCGCGACGATTTGCTGAAGGCAAACTACGACGTGGTGAAAGCGGTGGTCGAGCAGATTGTGCGGCACTCGCCAAACTGCATCATCATCGTAGTGACGAATCCGCTGGACGCGATGGCACAGGCTGCGTGGAAAGTGAGCGGCTTTCCCAAGAGCCGCGTGCTGGGCATGGCCGGTGTGCTGGACTCCGCGCGTATGAGCACGTTTGTGGCGATGGAGTGCAAGGTCAGTGTGGAAAACGTGCACTCGTTTGTGCTCGGCGGTCACGGCGACGATATGGTGCCGCTGCCGCGCTATTCCACGGTGGCCGGCATTCCTCTTCCGGATTTACTGCCGAAGGAACGCATCGACGCGATCGTGGAGCGCACGCGTAAAGGCGGAGCGGAAATTGTCAATTTGCTGAAGACGGGGTCCGCCTACTATGCGCCGTCGGCGGCGGCCGTTGAAATGGTGGAAGCTATTTTGAAGGACAAGAAGAAAATTCTGCCTTGCGCCGTGTATCTGGATGGGGAGTACGGAATTAAGGGACTATTCGTCGGCGTGCCGGTAAAGCTGGGTTCCAAGGGCGTCGAGGAAATCATTCAGATTAAGTTGACCGCCGAGGAGAACACGGCATTGCAGAAGTCTGCGGGCTCCGTGAAGGAATTGGTGAACGTGCTGGGAATTTGAAAAACGCAAAGGCCGCGTTCGCGCCCGTTGGTTTTCGAACGCACTAAAAGCCGAAGAGTCTTCCTGCTCCGACTACCAAAGCTAATGTGAAAACGGCGATGGCCACTTCGCCGACGGACGCAGACCCTGCTTTCGCATTTCGCGAAAGTTGGTGCGCAGGCCGACGCCTGCGAACGTCAGAAGAAAAGCCCAGCGCGAAAGATT
>DATBYP010000303.1:0-8007 GCA_036513675.1 Candidatus Acidiferrum sp. | reverse complement strand
CTGTAGGTCGGCGGCTTGCGCTTGGATATCCTCCAGCAATTGGGTAACTTCCCGGTTGTCTTCGGGAGGCCTCGCGGCTTTGGTTTGCAGGCAAGTGGTAAGCAGTGCGGCCAACAGCAATGCTACGGAGAACGAGCAACTAGCATGAACTCTGTATTTCATTCCTGACCCCCATTCGTTTTCTGGTCGCCGGTGAAGCGGTACCCGAGTTATCGCTGGGGACACAAGCCGAGTTACGCACAGGACGTCCTGGCGTGTTGGTGTGCACGCCGTTCTCCAAAGCTGGATTCGGGCAGCGACGCGGCAGATGCTACGAAACTAAGTCAGTTAGCGGCCGGTGAGGATCCGAGTATGCGAGCTCCGCTGAGGTTGCTGGCAGTAATTTGACATGGGTTCGTCACATTTAAAGTTCGGTGTGGGCTTATTGACATTTTGAGGCTTCGTCTGTCTTGACCCCGCAACACGGGTAAGCTAGGGTGTAAGAAGTTTCTCCGTGAGTTGGCCGCGCTACTGAACACTGAAAGACGGCCAAACGAAAGCAGGAGGAATCCACCATCGGCCACCCAGTCTCTGTAGAAGCAAAACCCTCCAATTGGATGCGACGCACCGTTCACATTTCCGGACAAATTGAACCTCTCTTTGGCACTCTCGATGAAAACGTGCGCCTGCTCGAGGACGCGCTGCAAGTCCGTACGCACTTGAACGACACGCGGCTGACGATTGAAGGCAAGCAAGACAGTGTCGACCAAGCTGTGAAAATCATCGAGGAATACAACCATCTGACGCGCCACGGGCGCCTGCTCTCCAGCGCGGAAGTGAAATCGCTGATGCGCGTCGCCACGGAGGAGCCGCACGAATCGCCGCGGGGAATGTTTGAGCATTCGCGCGCGCGCTCGTTTGGCAAAAAGGTCGTTACGCCCAAGAATGCTAGCCAGCGGCGCTACATGGAGGAGATCGAGAAGCACGACATGATGTTTGCCGTGGGGCCGGGCGGCACGGGGAAGACGTACATCGCGGTAGCGATGGCGGTCAGTGCGCTGCTGACGAAGCAAGTGAACCGTATTATTCTCGCGCGGCCGGCGGTGGAGGCTGGGGAACGGCTGGGTTTCTTGCCGGGCACGCTGCAACAGAAAATTGATCCCTACATGCGGCCCTTGTATGACGCGCTATACGACATGCTGGACGCGGACAAATTGGATCGCTTTCTCGAGAAGGGAATTATTGAAGTTGCGCCGCTGGCTTTCATGCGCGGGCGGACGCTGAACGATTCGTTCGTGATTCTGGACGAGGCGCAGAACACCACGAGCGAGCAGATGAAAATGTTCCTGACACGGCTGGGCTTCAATTCGAAAGCGGTGGTGACCGGCGACGTCACGCAGATCGATTTGCCGCCCGGGAAGAAGTCGGGCTTGGTGGAGGCGTTGGAAGTCTGCGGCAAAATCGAAGGCATCGGTATCGCGCAGTTCAACGAAAAAGACGTGGTGCGGCACAACCTGGTGCAGCAGATCATCCGCGCCTACGAAGAGTATGATGGCTCGCAACCGCAACGCAGCAGCGGCGGAAACGGGAAACCCGAGCCGCGCGGCGAGTCCGGCAAAGAGCAGGCCAAAGAATCTCTGCGAGGATGATCCTGAACCGCCAGCGGGCTGTGCGGGTAGCACAGCAGCCACTGGAGCTATTTCTGGCTCGAGTGCGGCGGGAACTGGGAATTAGCGAAGCGGACGTCACCATTTGTCTCGTTAGCGATGCGGAGATCGCACGGATGAATCAGGTGTTTCGCAAGAAGAAGGGACCCACCGACGTCCTGTCGTTTCCAGCGATGGAGCACGGCAAAGCTGCGGCGTTGCCGGGGAAGAGCGCGCGAGGAACGAGACGAAGCAGGCGCGGGTCGCGGCTTCGATATTTTCTGGGCGATATCGCAATTTCGCCTTCCACCGCGCGGCGCAACTCCAAAAAGCTTGGCCGTACGTTGCCGAGCGAGCTCCAGATCCTAATTCTCCACGGGGTGCTGCATCTGCTGGGTTACGACCACGAAACGGATCGCGGGGAAATGGATCGCGTGGAAGAGCGATTGCGGCGAAAACTGGAACTCACGTGAAGTACTTCTTCTGGGCCTATCTGATTGCCACGATATTGTTGGCGCTGGGTTTGCCGATATTTTCCTACCTGACGCTGATCTATCGCGAACTTGGCCGTATGACCACCGGGCGCATCCACGAGCACCTGGAAATCTTCGAAGCGGAAATCGAGCCGAAGCTCAAAATCAACCGGCGTAGCGGCGGCCGCACATTTCGCATCCTTGGGCACTTCTGGCTGGCCTTTCTAGTTCTGGAGACAACGCGCGGCGTAGTTTATTTCGTTCCGGGAACTTGGGAATCGTTCCTTGAATTCATTGTTTTCCTGACACTCGAAGTCGTGATCTTGATGCACTTTCTGCCGGACATGCTTTTGTATCGCACGACCGGTAGATGGCTGCTTCCCTTGTTGCCGTTGATTCGCGCGGCGATGTGGCTGGTCTGGCCGGTGCGGGTTTTCCTGGAAGGCGCAGAGTCGCTGGCCAGAATTTCCGAATACGAGGAGACGCGCACCGAAGAGCAACGCACGGAAGAAGGGATCGAAGCATTGGTCGAAGCGGCGGAAGAAGAGGGAATCATTGAGCCGGAGCAGGGTGACTTGATCGAGCAGGTGGTGGAGTTCAGCGACAAGCGCGTGCGCGAAGTGATGACGCCGCGGCCGGACATCGTAGCGATTGCAGCGGACGCCACGCTGGAGGAACTGCACGCGAAAGTCGTGGGGACGCGATTCGCGCGGGTGCCGATTTACGAAAAATCGCTCGACGATATCTTCGGCGTGGCCTTTGCCCAGGACTTATTGCACATTGCCGACCAGGATTTGCCCAGGCGAAAGGTGCGCGAGTTGGCGCATCCCGTGATGTTCATTCCGGAGACCAAGCCGGGCTCCGAGTTGTTGCGCGAGATGCGGCAGAAAAATCATCCCATGGCCATCGTGATCGACGAGCATGGGCTAGTGGCAGGACTCGCGACCGTAGAAGATCTCGTCGAAGAAATTGTCGGCGAGAGTGGACGCGATTCCAAGCAGCCCGCGCCGGACGTTGTGCGCGAGCCGGACGGCGGATTAGTAATGCGCGGAAGCATGTCGATCGGCGAGGTGGAGGATCTCCTTGGGGTGCATTTTGGAGACAAGGCGGACGAAGCGGTGACCACCGTAGCAGGACTGCTCAGTCACGTATCTGGAAAAGTTCCCGCACCGGGCGACAAGGTGGATATCGAGGGTTATCGATTTGAAGTGCTGGAAGCGAACCAGCGAAAGGTTTTGCGTCTGCGCATTCGAAAGCGTCCGGCGGCTACGGTGTCCGCGAAGTAGATTCGCAATTCATTCCGCATTGTCCTCTGGGGCTTCTTCCTCTTGGCCGGCTTGCGCCGCGCTCAAGCCCTCAAGCTGAAAGTGCCAGTCGAGCTCGCGAACGCGCTGAGGATTTTCGCGCCAATCCGGTGCAACTTTGACGAACAAGCCGAGAAACACTTTCGCGTCCAGGAGAGCTTCGAGTTCCTTACGCGCTTCCGTTCCAATCTTTTTCAGCATCGCCCCTTTGTGCCCGATGAGAATTTTCTTCTGTGTGTCGCGCTCGACATTCAGCGTAGCCTCGATGCGCACTAGCCTGGGTGTTTCTTCAAACTTTTCGACGAAAACGGCGACGGCGTAAGGAAGTTCGTGATGCAGGGCTTTAATCGCCTTCTCGCGGATAATCTCCGCGGCGAGAAATCGCTCGGGCTGGTCGGTGATCTGATCTTCCGGAAAATACGGCTGGCCCTCGGGGAGCAGGCGGAAGATTTCGTGGAGCAATGCGTCCAGCCCTGTTCCCTTGAGCGCTGAGACGGGAACGATGGCGGCGAAGTCCAATTCTTTCTGGAAGCGGTCGATCAGAGGCAGGAGCTGTGGTTTCGAAACAGCGTCAACTTTGTTCAACACGAGAATTGTTTTGCCGGGGAAGCGCTGGGCTTTTTCGAGGAGCATGGAGTCCGTCTGCGCCGACACGCGACTCGCGTCCACGATAAGGAGGAGGACGTCGATGCCCTCAATGGCCGCGGCAACTTCATGCATCATCTGGCGGCCAAGCGCGGAGTCGGCATCGTGCAGTCCCGGCGTATCGATGAACACAATCTGTCCGCGCTCTTGCGTAACGATACCTTGAATGCGATTGCGCGTCGTCTGTGGCTTGGAACTGACGATGGCGATCTTTTGGCCGACAACGCGATTGAGGAGCGTCGATTTTCCCGCGTTGGGGCGGCCCAGAATGGCCACGAAGCCAGCGCGGGCGCTGTCCTTCTTTGGCTCGATTTTGTCGTTTGGCTGCGTCAAGGTTGAAGGAGACCCACTAGTCCGGTGCAGCGATGCCGAGAGATTTCATCTTGCGATAGAGGTGGCTGCGCTCGAGGCCCAACGCCGTCGCCGTCTGCGTCATATTCCAGCGATTTTCCTGCAGTTTACGCAAAATAAATTCGCGCTCATAGGCGCTGCGCGCTTCGTGTAACGTCGAATATGGCTGCTGAGGGCTTTCCGCCACTCCACGAAAGATTTCGGGCGGCAGATGATGCGGCTCAATGCGTGCTTGCGGGCAAACGATAACTAGGCGCTCGACCAAATTACGAAGCTCGCGAACGTTTCCCGGCCACGGATGCCGCAGTAAGATCTCCATTGCCGTGTCGCTCAGCTCGCGCGTCTTCTTTCCGTAAGCAGCGCTGAACTCGTTCAAAAAATGCCTGGCCAGTATGGGGATGTCCTCTTTGCGGTCACGAAGTGGCGGCACGAAGAAGGGAATTACATTGAGCCGGTAGAAAAGATCCTGGCGGAAAGCGCCTCGCGTAATCTCCTGCTCGAGATGTTTGTTAGTGGCCGCGAGTACGCGGACATCCACCGTGAGAGTTTGGCTGGAGCCGACGGGCTCGAAACGCTGCTCTTCCAGCACGCGCAGCACTTTGGACTGCGTGCGCAGGCTCATGTCTCCGACCTCGTCGAGAAAGAGAGTGCCGCCATCGGCTTTCTTGAATTTACCGATTTTGTCTTCACCTGCGCCCGCGAAGCTGCCCTTTACATGCCCAAAAAGTTCGGACTCGATCAATTCCTCGGGAATCGCGGCGCAATTGACTTCGACGAATAGACCTTTGCTACGCAAACTGCCGGCGTGCAGAGCGCGCGCCACGAGCTCCTTACCCGTGCCGCTTTCGCCATAAATCAGCACGCGGCCGTTGGTTGGCGCGGTCACAGCAATTTGCTGTCGCAGCGCCTTCATCGGGACGCTTTCGCCAATGACCTGATAGCGATGGCCCAGTTCGGTGCGCAAAACCTGATTTTCTTCCTGCAGGCGGCGCTGCTGAAGCGCGTTGCGAACAAGCACAATGATCTTTTCGAGAGAGAGAGGTTTTTCGATGAAATCGAAAGCACCGAGTTTTGTGGCGCGCACGGCGGTCTCGATGGTGCCATGCCCGGAGATCATGATTACCGTGGGTGGCCGCTGCGAAGCTTGCAGACGGCTCAGAGCCTCGAGCCCGTCCATCCCCGGCAGCCACACATCAAGCAAAATCACTTCAACTTCGCCGCTCGATGCGCGCTCCAGCGCTTCCTCGGCGGAAGCCACGGAGTCGACGTCGTAGCCCTCGTCTTGCAAAATCGACGACAGGGATTCGCGGATGCCGGGTTCATCGTCAACGACCAGCAAATGCGGGCGATTGGTCACGTGGCGCTTTCTACTCCGGTGCGTTCTGCGGCTGCCGGTGCAGGCTCCGCTACCGGCAGTTCGATGACAAAGCGCGAGCCAACCGGAAAATTGTCTTCGACGCGGATATTGCCGCCGTGCTCGGCCACAATGCGAGCGGCAATGGCCAAGCCTAAACCCGTACCGCGATCCTTCGTCGAGAATTGAGGCAGGAAGAGCTTGTCCTTATCCTCGGGGGAGATCCCGTGCCCGGTATCCTGCACGCAGATCTCGACGCTTTCGGAGTCTTCATGCGCGCGGGTGATGACCGTGATCTCGCGCAGCGAACAAGTTTCCAGCGCCTCCGCGGCGTTGTCGATCAGGTTGACGATGACGCTGCGCAATAGACCGGCGTCCGCGCGTACGGTTAGGAGATTTTCCGCCAGTGACGTTTTCAGGGTGACACCGTCGAGGCGTCCCGAAAAAACCTCCACAGCTTCCTGAACGATCGTGTTGGCGCTGGTCGGCGCCAGCTTTGCCGCCGGGAACCGCACAAATTGCGAGAACTCATTGACCAGCGCGGCCAGTGCGGAGACCTCGCGCTCAATCAGCCGGGAGCATTCCTGCACGAGCCGGGTAAGCTCGGGATCGCGCGGCGGCGCAAGCGGGTCCGATGTGTCGCGGCGATCCAGAAAGCGCGCGAGGCGTTGGGAGGAAAGCTGAATGGGCGTGAGCGGGTTCTTGATTTCGTGAGCGATCCGGCGAGCCACTTCCTGCCACGCTGCGGACTTTTGCGCGCGCAGCATTTCGGTCAGATCATCGAGCACGAGAACGAAGCCGGTGTTGGCACGGCGCGGACCGAGCGAGCTGACGGTGACCGCCGCGTGCAGGACGCGCCCGGCAACAACAGTTTCAATTTCCCGCGAAACCACGCCCATACGAAGCGATCGGCCCATCAGGTGTTGCACCGTGCGCGTCGCTTCCGCTCCCAGGAGTTCCTCGAGCGAATGCGCATCGCGGGCAGCGGTGCCGAACATGCGCGCCACGGCGGTATTCCCCCGCAAAATGGCGCCCTCAGCATCAAGCGAAATCACGCTAGTGGGAATGTTCTCCAGCACCGCTTCCATCAATTGCCGTCGGCGCTCCAATTCCTGCACCGCTTGTTGGAGGTTGCGCGTGAATTGGTCGATCTGTGAGCGGTTGTCGCGCAACTGCGTGGTCATGGCATTGAAGGAGCGCACCAGAACGCCCAGCTCGTCCTGCGCCTGCTCGGGAACCTGATAGTCAAAGTTTCCGGCGGAAACTTCGCGAGTGCCTTCGGCCAATGCCTGAATCGGGACGGTAACCTGCTTGGCCAGAAATAGCGCGATCCACATCACGGAAAAAAGCAACAGGATGGTGAAGAAGGCGAGAATGAGCAGCATCTGGCGTTTCAGCGCGCGCAAGTTCTGCTTCTCGGTCTCGTACTCTCGTGTTTGTGTCTGAATTAAAGTGAATCGGTTCAGAAAATCAGGGCTCGTGCGATAACCAGCGGCCACATACCCTGAGGTCTTTCCGCCATCCACAGTAGGAATGCGCGCAACGAAGTAGCTCTTTCCTTGCGCTTGCCATACTTCCACGCCGCTAGGCAGCGTGCGCAGTGGGTTGCCAAGAACCCCGGCATGCTGGCAAACAGCGCTACTGCGGTCTTCAGGTTGGTCCTCGCATACCACCCCGCCGCGCAGTGGCTGACCATCTTTGTCGAGCAACCAAACCGCGTCAAGGCCGGAGGCGAAAGCGCGTCGCAGAAATTCGTCCGTAGGGAGCGACGCGTTTGTTTGTGCCTGCCGGGCTTGCGCGCGGAGCCGTGGGAGGGTCGTGCTGCGCCCCAGATCATTCAGCAAGGCTTGCGTCTGCTCCGACGCGATTTCAAGAGGGCGAGGGAACCACCGGCCCAGGGTGCGGTTCAGCAGCGAATAGCTGACAAAAAACATGAAGAGCACGGGCAACAGCGACAAGGCCATCGCGCCCACAACCATCTTCGTTTTGAAGCGCGCGCCGAGCTGCTCTTTACTGCGTTCCGCCCATAGCCGCAACACTGTGCGTGTAAGAATCAGAAGAAAGACGAGAAGGGCCGCGGTGGTAAAGCTGGAGACCGCGTAGAGGGCCATGGCCTCACGCCAATTCTTAGGCTCGAAGGGGACGTCCAGCGAGCCAAATGTAAACACCGCGGAGAGCAGCAGCGTGAGAAGCGCGGCGCCGATGCCCAAGGTCCAGCGTTGTTTTGGCTCAAGCGAACTCATAAAGAGGCCTGC
>DATBYP010000302.1:0-3958 GCA_036513675.1 Candidatus Acidiferrum sp. | reverse complement strand
TGGTTAGACTTGCGTCCAAGCTTTCTCCGCGGCCAATTGTGGGCCGCTTTTTTTGTTCCGCACTTGTCTGCCACATCGCCCAGAATCTGCACATTTTCAGCGCATTGTAAGCGCCTTTAGAATCAACACTTATGCAAAACCGGGGGAGCCATCCCCGAGCAACCGCACTCGCCTACATCAGCAGCCTCCTCCTCCGCACCCTGCCCGCAATCGACACCGATCTATCCCCACGCCGGCCGCCCCGGCTTCGACGCCTATGGCGATTGCGTCTCGGAAACCAACGCAACTGACCAAAACGAACCCGACGCCACCGACGAGGCAACGCAGACCGAGGACCCCGCAAAATCGCAAAAGCCCAACTAGCATCGCGGGGTAGCGCTGGCATCTTGCGGCGCGGTTCCCTAGCTTGGTGACCGATAGAATATAATTACCCGTTGAGAGGACATGGAAACGAGAAACAACAAAGTGGCGTTGACGCGAGATTTTAGAGAAACCGTCCGAGCACGAGCGAAGCGTGAGCCCGCCTTCCGCAAGGGGCTCCTGACTCAGTCAATCGAAGCCTTAGGATCTGGCGAGCGCGAGTTGAGCAAAGCCTTGCTGCCTGATTACGTCAAAGCGAAACCGCGACCAAAGCGTCCTAAAAATAGAGCGCGTTGACACTCAGGCTCGTGCGGCGTAGCGTAAATTACGGAAACCCATGGACCTGTTTGAAGAAATCGTGAAGATGCGGCGGGCCGGGCAGCGCGGTGCGCTAGCCACGATCGTGCACACCAACGGCTCCATCCCCAGCTACGAAAGCTCGCGCATGCTCGTCCGCGAAGACGGCTCGCTGGTCGGCACCGTCGGCGGCGGCTGCGTGGAAGCCGACGTCTGGGCCGCGGCCAAAGAAGTAATGCAAAAGGAAGCGCCGCGTAAAATGGTCTTCAACCTCAACAACGAAGCCACCTACGACAACGGACTGATCTGCGGCGGCACAGTCGAAATTTTTGTCGAGCCAATTCTCCCGCAGCCCATCGTCTATCTTTTCGGTGGCGGCCATGTCTCCATGGCCATGGCCAAGGCCGCCAACTCTGCGGGTTTCGCCATCGGCGTCGTGGACGACCGCGAAGCCTTCGCCAACCTTCAGCGCTTCCCTATGGCCCAGGAAGTCTTCACCAACTACGAGCAAGCCTTCGAGAAAATCCAGCCCAACGCGTCCACCTATCTCGTCATCGTTACCCGCGGCCACAAAGAGGACATGCGCGTGCTCGCCTGGGCCGTGCGCAAGCAAGCGCGCTACGTCGGCATGATCGGCAGCAAACGCAAAGTCATCTCCGTCTACAAAGCGCTCGAAAAGGAAGGCTACCGCCCGGAAGAATTCGAGCGCGTCTACGCGCCCATGGGACTCGACATCGGCGCGCTGTCACCGGAAGAAATCGCCATCAGCATCGTCGCCGAACTGATCGCCGTGCGCCGCAACGCGGAAAACGCCGCGCACAAAAAAGTCGAAATCGCATCGCGCCAAACCGTGAGCGCCGGCTGAATCTTTTGTAGGTGCGCGGCACAGCCGAGCCCGTCTTAAAGAAGTTGCGGCAGGAACGAGGCAAAAACGCCAAACACCAAGGCGAGATAAGGAACGATATGTTGGCCGCCGTGATCCTCTCGGGCGGCGCTTCCAGCCGCATGGGCTCCCCCAAGGCGCTTCTCGCCTACCAGGGACGCCCGTTCCTCGAGCACTTGCTGGAAATCACGCTGCACCCCAAAATCGGCGTCCGCCGCGTCGTCCTCGGCGCCCACGCTGAGCCCATCGCGAAAAATATCGCGCTCGCCGCGGATGAAATCGTAATGAACGCCGACTGGGAAAAGGGCCAGCTTAGCTCCATCCAAGCCGCCATTCGCAGTTTTCCGGACTTCAAGGAGGGCGGGCCGCAGAAAGCCGGCGCGCAGCAGCAGACGCAGGGCACGACGCACGGAACACAGCAGATGCCGCGCGGAACGGACGGTTTGCTCCTATGCTTGATCGATCATCCGCTGATCAGCGGCGCCCTGGTGAACTACCTTATCGAACAGTTCTATGCAGCAGCGTGCACGAAAATTGTTTTGCCAGTACACGAAGGGCGCCGAGGCCATCCCGTAATTTTTCCCGCGTGGCTGTATGAAGAATTGTTAGGCGCGCCGGAAGATAAAGGCGCGCGCGCCGTCGTTTGGGCGCATGCCGCAGATGTCATCGAAGTGCCGACGGAAGAAGAAGGCTGCGTTTTGAATCTGAACGACCCGGAAACGCTGCACCGCGCCACGGGCCGCTCCGACTAGCTATCCATTCCGATTGCTAGCGATACTTCGCGGCAATGTTTCGCACCGATACTTCGCAGCGGCATTTCGCAACATCGTTGCAACGCCGTCAGGGCTACCTATATTTCGCCGCAATGTTTCGTAACATTGTTTCCACAGCATCGGCGGCGAGTTCCGCGCCGTGAAATGTTGCGGCTGGAAGCCCGCCGAGCGATTCTGAAAGAGATTGGGCGGTGAGTGAGCGTGCTTCCGCAAGCGTTCGCTGAAGGAGTTGCTCCGTAAGGAGCGAAGCGCATGCGATGGAAGTGGTGCAGCCGCGACACAGAAAACGCGCTTCAGCGACGCGTTCGCCTTCCATGCGGATAGCGAGCTGCAGAACGTCACCGCAAACGGGATTACTGACTTCAATTTTCGCCGTGGCATCGGGCAGGTCGCCGGCGTTGCGCGGATTTTGAAAATGATCGAGAACGGCGTCGCTAAACATCAGCGAAAGTATGGCAAGACCAGGAAGAGTGCGCAACGCAGGTCAGGCTGCAAAATAGGAGAGACGGCTTGGGGCAACCATGCCGCGATCCGGTGCATTTTTCTGATGAACCGCTGTCCGGTACACTCTTGGAATGGCTGCGCAGAAAAGACCGAAAGTGCGGATCGTGTCGCTGGCGCCTAGCGCTACTTCGATTTTGTGTGCGATTGGGGCGAAGAGACTGCTAGTTGGCGTTACGAAATGGTGTTGCGATGTGGCGGATGTGGCGGGATTGCCGCAGGTTGGGGATTGCTGGCACATGGAGTCGGTTGCCGATATTGTGGCGCTGCGGCCAACGCTGGTGATCGGGTCGGTGCCTTACAAGCAAGAGACGGTGGGTAAATTGTTGGAGCAGCGGCTGAATTTCTTGGCGATGAATCCGCGGACGCTCGAAGATGTTTATGCGGACATTCGGCTCCTGGGGGCAATTGCGGGGCGAGTTGCGCAGGCGGAGACGGTACTTCGGAAGATGCGTTTGGAATTTGCGGCAATCAAGCGCGCGGCGAAGAAAATTAGGGAGCGCGTGCGCGTGTATTGCGAGGCCTGGCCGAATCCGCGGATTAGCTCGCCGCCCTGGGTTTCAGAGATGGTGACGATCTGCGGCGGAGAAATGATTGTTCCCGCGGGAGAAAAGGTTGCGGACGAGCAGGTCGCTGCGGCGCGGCCGGACGTGATTGTGCTGGCCTGGGCAGCGACGGGTGAGAAATCAGATCCCGCGCAGACGTATAGACTAACGGCATGGACGGATGTGCCGGCGATACGCAATCGACGCGTGCACGTTATACGCGATGAGTATTTGAATACCCCGGGGCCGCCGCTGGTCCGTGGAGCGAAGGAGTTGTTTAGAATCCTTCACTCGACGCAAGACGTCAAAATGGAATAACGCCGATGCGCTGAGTACGCGGAGATTCACAAAGAAGAAAACGTGAGATTGACACAGAGCGCACAGAGGTTGGGGCACTGAGGACACAGAGAAGATGCGGACTGTTGTTGCGGCGGTGATCGAGCGAGGGGACCGGAGGCTGCTGATCGGGCAGCGGCGAAGTGATGACTCGTCGCCGCTCAAGTGGGAGTTTCCAGGCGGCAAGGTGCGGGACGGAGAAGCGGCGGAAGCGGCACTGGCTCGCGAGTTACGCGAGGAGCTGGGCGTTACGCTGACGAAAT
>DATBYP010000301.1:0-16793 GCA_036513675.1 Candidatus Acidiferrum sp. | reverse complement strand
CCGTAGTCCTAAGGTTTGGGATTGGGGACGAATTGGTAGCCGAGGCCTCGCACTGTTACCAAATGGCGTGGCTTGGAGGGCTCGCGCTCGATGTAGCGGCGGAGGCGCACGATGAAATTGTCGATGGCGCGAGTGTCCGTGTCTTCGTGGAGGTTCCAGACATTCTGCAGGATGGCTTTGCGGGAAACGGGCTTGCCGCTGTTGCGAATCAAGTAGCGCAGTAGTTCTGCTTCCATCAGTGTGAGCTGGAAAACTTGCCCACCGCCTCGCAGTTGCAGATTGCCGAAATCGACGGTGCGGTCGTCGAACTGGAAGACGTCCGGGGCTTGCGCTTCTGCGACGCTGGGCTCTGCCTTCTGGATAGTAGAGCTTCGGAGCCAGTTCTTGCGCCGCAAGAGGCTCTCCACGCGGGCCAACAAGATGGCCAAGTCAAAGGGCTTCGGCAGGTAATCATCGGCGCCGGACTCGAATCCTTGAAGGACGTCCTCCGGGCGAGTGCGCGCGGTCAACATCAGCAATGGTATGTAGTTTTGCGCCTGCCGCAGCTCCCGGGCAACACTGAAACCATCTTTTCCAGGAAGCATGACGTCGAGTATTAACGCGTCGAAGGCTTCTTTTTCTTGCAAGAGAAGAGCTAAAGCTTCCTCACCCTTGTCGGTGACGTGCACGGAATGGCCTTCCGCTTCCAGGTTGAAACGGAGCCCCTGCGCGAGGTGTGCTTCGTCTTCGACCACCAAAACGCGGCTCATGCGCGATATACCCGCGGCAAGCGAATCGTAAAAGTGCTGCCTAATCCCTCTCCCTGGCTTTCGGCATAGGCATCGCCACCGTAACGGCGCACGACGGTCCTGACTATGAAAAGACCCAGGCCTGTGCCTTTCACTTTTCCCGTGGCGGCGCTCTGGATGCGATAGAAGCGGTTGAAAATGCGCTTCAGTTCGACGCGAGGAATACCGATCCCCTGATCGCGGACGCTGAACAAAATGCTGTCAATATCGGGTGTGCGCACGTCGACGACGATGTTCTTGTTCTCTCCGGAATACTTAATGGCGTTATCGAGCAGGTTGAAGACGGCTGTGCGCAATTCTTCCGGGTTACCCATCACCACGAGGTCTCCCGGCGGTTCGGTGCCAAAACGAAGAGCTTCCGGCTTTAGATTGTGACGCAGACGCGCGAGCTCCAGCGTGTTACGCACTACCTCCGCGAAGTCCACTTCTTGCCAATTCCGGCGGCCTGAGTGGCGCGCCTCGCCGGCTTTGAGCACTTGCTCAACGGTGCCAAGAAGGCGGTCTGAGTCTTCCAGCATGATGCGATAAAAATCGCGCCGCTTTGCTTCGTCGAGTGGCCGGCTCTGCAGCGTCTCCAGATAGAGGCGTATGGACGTTATCGGGGTTTTCAGTTCGTGCGTCACAGCATTCAAGAAGCTGTCTTGCCGTTCATTTCGACGGATTTCGCGAACGATGAAGATGGTGTTGACGACCAAACCGGCGATAATCACACCGAAAAAGATAATGCCCAGAACAAGCGGCACGACTTGCCGCCAATGGAACACGATCCAGGTGATATTAAGGAAGATCGCGAGAGCAACTAGGCAAGCACCTAGCGTTATGAAGAATGCGATGGCTTTTGTGCGGCTGGTAATGCGCATTGCCGCTAGTTTAATTCATTGGTGGGAGCCCCGCACAAGGGCGGCGAGGCTTTGAGCTCAATCCCCAACCGAAGTGCTAACCAAGGCTTCTTCCTCGATAAGTGGGTCGGGCGCACGGATGGGCGACTCCAGCGGCTTGGCTGGCTCGGAAGCTGGTTGCAGCTTTGGCAGCTTGATGTCCCACGCCAAGCCGAGTGCCTTGAGTGCCCAGATGCCGTACCAGTTCACGTCAACTTCGTACCAGGTAAGGCCATGTTTGGCAGCCTGCGGCGCTGCGTGATGATTATTGTGCCATCCTTCGCCGAACGTCAGGATTGCAACCCAGAAGCTGTTAGTGGAAGTGTCCGAGGTGATGAACCGGCGCGAACCCCACATATGCGTCGCGGAATTCACCAGCCAAGTGGCGTGCAGCCCGACAACTGTCCGCAAGAACACACCCCACATCACCAAGGACCAGCCTCCGAAGGCATAGAGAATAGCGCCGAGCCCCGCGAGCGGCACCCAGTGGTACTTGCTGATCCACATGTAAAATTTTTGCTTACGGAGGTCCGGGACATAAGGGAGTAACTCAGCGGTATTCTGGTGCATGGCCTGGCCGGTGATGATCCAGCCCATGTGCGCCCACAAACCACCGTCGTTGGGGGAATGGGGATCGCCCTCTTTGTCCGTGTTCTGATGATGGATTCGGTGCGTGGCTACCCAGGCGATTGGGCCGCCTTCGAGTGCCATGGTTCCGCAGATCGCCATCCAATATTCCAGCCATCTCGGCGTTTTGTATCCGCGATGGGTCAGCAGGCGGTGATAGCACATGCCGATTCCCATGCTGCCCGTCAGCCACCAAAGGAACGCCGCAACGGCGAGATTTTTCCAGCTAAACATGAAGAGTGCCGCTACGGCGCCGACGTGAAACGCCAGCATGAAAAACGTAGTGGTCCAATTCAAAGGCTGCTGAAAGGTTCGGTCTCGTTGAAAGATGCTCATGGTCCCAGTGTCCTCACACGCTAACAACTGCTATTACCGTAGCACGCGCGTTCGCGCCGCTTTGTAATACTTGTGTAAGGATTATGAAAGTGCGTGCAGTTGGCTAATAAGAAGGAAAATCGAATTGTCCCACCGGACAGGTATAACTCTGTCGTTACTACTTGTGCCGGACCCGAAAACGCTCGCGCAAAAAAGGAATCGCTCGCGTCACCGTTGCGCCACCTGCTTGCGCCCAGCGCGGCACGGGACGCGGAGTTTCCGCCAGGAGATTGGAAATGGGGAGGAGGGCGGGATAGCAGTCGGCAACAAGTTTCACAAACGCGGTTAGGGGCACCGCGAGCAGTAATCCGACTCCTCCCCAGAGCCAACTCCAAAACAACATGCCCACGGTGGCCGCCACGGGTCCGATATTGACGCGCGATCCGATAAATTTCGGTATCAGAAGATTTGCCGACAACACATGCAAGGAGACAACCGTAAGCCCGATAATCAAGAACGGTCCGGCGCTGCCGAATTGGAGTGTGGCCGCGAGCAGGGGAACAACGCTCGCCAACACCACGCCTAAAAACGGTATCAAGTTCAGGAATCCGCTGGCGATTCCAAGGGCGACGGCGCCCTGCATGCCGATCGCGAAGAGAACTCCCACCATGACGGCCGCCATAAACGAGCCAACCACCAGGTTTCCGCCCGCGAAACCACGGACCATTCGGCTGACACGGGTCACGAACGCGGGAACATCCGTAACGGTGGCAAAGGTAGTGCAGAGCCAATCGTAAATGTGATCTTTCCGGATGAGCATGAAGAACATCAAGAACGGGATCACGCCGGCGATTAGCAGGGCGCCACCCACCGAGCCGACTCCTCTTGCCAAATAAGAAGGCCAACTAGGCGCTTCGCTGATCCTGACTTCCGGAACTTTTTTGGGTGCAGGCGCTGGGTTCAGCTTTCCAGCATTTTCTTGCAGTCGCCGGATCTTCTGTGTAACCGGTTCAATTGTTTGCCGGATCTTGCCTGTATATTCCGGCAGCGCATCCACGAAGGCTGCTCCTTTGCTATAGACCACGTAAAGCGTCGTACTGACCAGAACTATCCCAAGGACGATAACCACAGTCGCCGAAGCAGAACGGGGAAGGTGCAGTCTTTCGAGACGAGTGACCAGCGGTTCGACGAGGATCGCAAGAAAACCGGCTAACAGGAGAGTGATCCAAAACGAGCTCGCGAAGTAGAAGAAAGTGACCGCTAAAGCGATGACGACGACCCAGAGCAAGGCCGTGATTCGGCCGAGCAGTCGTTCGCGTGACCCCTGGTCCCGGTTGTTGTTGTTCATGAGCTTGTGGCAGGACCGCAGAGTCGCTGCTAGGTACAACCCAGGAAAAGAAGGACGACCAAGATTAGCCTGCAAGCCGGTAGTCAGCCCAGATTCAGCGGCGTGGCATTTCGACGACGCACCAGTGCCACGCTAGCGGATAACCGGAAAGATGTGAAAATAGGCTACATCGCCTGAGTGGGTTGGGCGCCATTCTCTACTCGTATTGGATACCCCGACACGGAAGGTGGCAATCGGCTTAAGTGTGTATCGGCGAGGGTGTTGAACCCGGCTACGACGACGTCTGCGGCGGCGCGAAGCCTGCACAGAATTGCGGCTAGCCGTTAGGTTTAACGTTGTCTAAAATACAGGGAAAATGGTATGTCAATCTAAGGTGTGACCTAATATCAATTAGTTGCAAGCCCTGGCGGGGTTCCTTGGGCCCCGCGAACATCCTTGTGAGGTAACTACCCTGCGCATCTTAGTTGCTGACGATCACGACATTATCCGGCGCGGACTGAAGCAACTTCTCACCGCGCACCACGGCTGGGACGTTGTAGCCGAGGCGAAAACCGGGCGCGAAGCCGTAACTATGGCTGAGCAGCTAAAGCCCGACGTTGTAGTAATGGATATCAGTATGCCGGAACTGAACGGCTTGGAGGCCGCCCGGCGCATCCGCAAGAGCCTTCCCAAAACGGAAATAGTGATTCTGACCCTGCACTTCTCCGATCAACTCGTGCGCGATATTGTCGAGGCGGGGGTGCGTGCCTACATCATGAAATCCGATGCCGACCGCGATTTAGTGGCGGCTGTGGAAGCGCTCGGCAACCACCGTTCTTTTTTCACTTCGCGCGCCGCAGACATGTTGCTCGACGGGTTCTGCAAGCAGAATACCGTTCCCGACCACATGGCAATCCTTCGCAGCCGGCTCACATCCCGGGAACGGGAAATTGTGCAGCTACTCGCAGAAGGGAAGAGCAGCAAGGAAGTGGCGGTGGCTCTCGGGATCAGCGTAAAGACAGCGGAAACGCATCGCGCAAACATCATGCGCAAGCTTGAACTCCACTCGGTTAGTGAACTGGTGCGTTATGCCGTCAGAAACCAGATCATCGAGGCTTGATGACCGGCTGGCGTCCAACCGGGCTTCCTTTTAACTAATTGTCATCGAAAGGCTCTAACGTCGTTCCCCCTTCCCATCGACTGTCCAGACCATGCCGAGAATAATCGTTGTAGATGATCATGCGGTGATTCGCCGTGGCGTTCAGGGAATCCTTCTTGGCTTTCCCGAGTGGGAGCTTTGCGGTGAAGCCGCTGATGGCCAGGAGGCCGTGAGACTTGCCGAGGCTGTAAAACCCGAAATTATCATTATGGATGTTTCCATGCCCGGTTTGAACGGCCTGGAAGCAACGCGTATTATTCGCAATATTCTGCCGAATACTAAGATTCTCCTGCTTACACTGCATTCGTCCACAGAACTGGTGCGCAGCGCTTTCCGCGCGGGTGCTCGCGGTTACGTCTTGAAGTCGGACGCCGAGCACGAATTGGTGCGGGCGCTAAACGTCGTAGCGGGCGACGGAACGTACGTCAGCCCAGGTATCGATCAGCACGTGGCCCAGAAAGCCATCCTGGAAGAGTCGCACGCGCCGAATTGAGGCGCACTGTCCTCCTGTTTGGCTACCCATCTTTGCGAGCAGTCCTACAGCCCATTCCCTATGGCTTGCTGCCTAGCTCGGCAACAAGATTCCTGAAGGAGGTAGACCTCAGTGAACAATGGACGCGGCACGATTACTACGTTTGTAGCCGGCCTTGGAATTGGCATGGGCTTGGCTTTGCTCTTTGCGCCTCTTTCGGGCGAAGAAACTCGGGAATGGCTGATGGAAACGGCCGAAGGCAAGCTGAAGCGAATCCGTCGGCAAGGGCGCCGTTGGGTGTATCAGGTTCAAGACGTAATAGATAAGAGCGAAGACCGCGTGACGAAAGTTCTGCGGACCGGCAAGGACGCGCTTGATTCCGTCGCCGCGCGGCTCGGTTGAGCTGTTTGCAGCGCCGCAGCGATCTTCCGTCTTGCCTTCAAAGACCGGCCCTCGAAAGGAATTCTCAATGCCAGAACGAGAGGTAATCGAGCGTGCTCATCGCGATGCGGAAGAGGGCAAATCGCCTTCGACGCAAGCGGGTGAGTTTGTTCGTGAAGAGATTGAGCATGTGCGTCAAGGAAAACACGGGGCGCGCTCGGCGAAGCAGGCGATCGCTATCGGATTGTCAAAGGCGCGCCGAGCAGGTATCAAACTACCGCCGCCGAAGAAGGGCCGAAGCTCGCAAAAGGTTCGTCGCCAGGCTGAGCGCGACCTAAGTAAGGGGCGCCACAGGGGCGGGAAGACGTCGGCCAGGCGTTCACGCGCAAGCTCCGGCGCTCTGCGCCGGGAAAGCCAGAGTTCGGTTTCACGCGCGGAACTGTCCAGGCAAGCCAAAAGCAGCGCAGAAAGGCGCGGCCCTGCGGCCCGGCGTCGTGCTGCTAGCGCGGCGGTACGTACCAAGGGACGCGCGGGGCGGCAAAGGGCGGCTGCGAAAGCGGCAAGAACCCGCCAGCGTCAAGGCTAGGGTCGGCGTGAAGAGCGTCAGACCTGGAGGGGCGGCATGGGCGGCAGATCTGGATTCGGGGTCGGTGCGCCCGGTGAGGTTGGGTCACGCGGCGGGATTTCCGGACGAGGCGGTTGCGGAACTGGTTGTTCCGGCTTGGGAGGTCTTGGGTTGGGATCGGGGATGGTGCGGGCTGTCGACATGTAATCAGGACGCGGCTAGGAAGGTCCCTTCCATTTTTGAGTTTGTCCGTCATTTCCGCAAAGGCCAATCGGCATGACCACTTAGGGCCGACCGAATTCTCGTGGATCACCCCTTCCTTATGGGCCGCACACATATTCCTACCGAGCGCTTCTAAGGGCAACGCCTGATTGAGCGAACTGCATTGTCAGCACAACCTCAGGAGACCGGGCTCTCCGGCGGCCCGAGTTTCATTTGTTCATGCACGGCAAATAAGGAGAGACATGAAAGCGAGACGGTTGACTTTGTTGGTTTTCCCGCTGCTCGTTGCCGGAACACTGTCAGGGTGTTCCAGCAACAAGTCTCCGGACGTGACGGATAACCTCAGGAAGTCTTTGGACCAAGCCGGATTCAAGGATGTAAGTGTCAGTGAAGACCGCGACAAGGGTGTGGTGACTCTCACTGGCAATGTTCCCACCGAAACCGATAAACAGCAGGCGGAATCCATCGCCAAGTCTAACGCCCCGAACCTAGTGGTTGCGGATCAGATCTCCGTGCGGCCGCCCGGAAATGAAAGCGAAGCCAAGACGGTGGACTCGGATCTAGACAAGGCCATTGAAAAAAACCTGGACGCCACCCTGGTGAAGCACCGGCTGAAGAAGAATGTAAAGTACGACGTGAAGAACGGGGTGGTGACTCTCACCGGCGACGTGCCCTCGCAGGCAAAGCGCGAACAAGTTGAGAAGCTGGCCGCCTCGGTTCCCAATGTGAAGCAGGTGGTTAACGAAATCGAAGTGAAGGGGCAGAAAGCCACCTCGACGAGCTGAGTCGGATTGCACGGTCTCCAGGTAAACAGCCAGTTTGGCGCGTAAAGCTTCCAAGCTGGCTGTTTGCGTTCAGGAGGATCGTCCCGAGTTGGCCGCGACGTGCGGGTAGGCAGGTGTGGCGGTAGGCAGTAAGTGCGCAGTAGTTGTCAGCTTGTGATAGAAACTTTTTCCGGGACCCAGGGGTAAGTTACCCTTGCAAGGCAACCTGCTCCGGGTGCGTCAGAGCCACGAGCTGCTGGCGCAATCTTACTCGCGCGCGGAACACACGGGATTTCACGGTAGACACCGTGATTCCCAATGCCTCTGCCAACTCACGATTCGTCCATCCTTCAGCCTTCTGAAGTATGAACGTGTCCTGCAGCGATGGATTCAGCCCGCGAAACACCTTGCGCGTCAGTTCTTTGCTCATGTATTCGCGTTCTGGATCCTGACGGGTGTCTTCGATCTCCGGGAAAGAACGCGGCTCATCCTCGGAAGCGTTCGCGTCGTGGTAGTCGGAGATGCGCTCCGAATTCCGCTTGCGCAGCTTCATCAGCGCTTCGTTGATCGTGATGCGGACCAGCCATGTGGAGAACTGCGAGTTGCCCTCAAAGCGGCCGATATTGTGGAATGCCTTTACTAAAACGTTCTGCAGATTGTCTTCCGCGTCTTCTCTGTTTCGCAGCATATTCAAAGAAAGTCCGTAGATCTGGCCGGAGTGTCGCCGCACCAACTCGGTGAAAGCTTCTTCGTTACCAGCCTGCGCTTTGGCAACCAACATCCGTTCGGGAAGGCTCGCTTGGGTTTCCATGCGGAAACACTCCTTTGGACTAAGAATCGCCTGCGATTGCGGGCCCGGGGTCGTTCTGCTGATTCACCCCTTACGGGCGAGCACGACTTGAGGACATCTAGCCGAGAGATTCACCGCTACTGAGGTATAAATCTGGATCGTGATTTCAACAATACAGTGGAGGCTGTAACGGAAAAGGCGATGAGCGTGTACCGCGAGGTTGCAACTTTGTTGTCGGCAATGGAGTTACGGGCAAGATGCCTAGAGGCACGGAAGATGACCAGGAAGATAAGCGAGCCTCGCGTCAACGAAGCGCAGGAGACCAATAGGGCCGGTTTCACAATGAACCAAATGTGTGCCGTCGTTCGACATTGGAAAGTGCTAGTCCCGGCGTGCTGCAGCCGTCGAGTATAAGCACATTGTTTTCACATACTTAAGTGCTCCGCCGCACCGGCAAGTGGCCTCGCGCGTGCCACCTTCCAGAGCGTCGAACTGTGTCTCGCGCCTCCCATAGCGTTCTGCTGCCAGCGCGAATCGCCGGGTGCGGCGGCAAGGCCACCGCGCTTCGCGTCGTGCTAGTCGTCACTGTTGTCTGCCTCCTTGCCTGCGCGACGCTGCCTGTTTGGAGCATTCCGGAATCGGCGGCATCGGAATACCGCAGCAAGGCGAACTTTTTGGCGACATTCCCCAGCTTTGTCGAATGGCCGGAGAGCGCGTTTTCGTCCGCCCAATCGCCCTTTACTATTTGCGTCCGAGGAGATTTTTCTTTCGGCACGTCACTGGCCGAGTTAACTCGCGGCGCATCGCCGCACGGCAGGAGGGTGGAGGTGCGCTGGGTCCACAAGGACCAGGAATTGCGCGACTGCCACATCGCATTTGTCAGCCGCTCGGAGGCGAAGCGTTACGCCAAGCTTCTGCAAGCCCTCGAAGGTGCCACGGTACTCACTGTTGGTGAAACGGAAGGCTTTTTGGGCGCCGGTGGCTCAATCAGCTTCTCGTTTGAGCACGACACGCTGCAATTCGAGGTGAACCTTGTCGCTTCTGACACCGCACACCTAAGAATCAGCTCACGCCTGCTCGCTCTTGCGAGGCACGTGGTGAACAGGACCGAGGCAGCGAAGAGCTGACATGACCTTCCAATTTCTCGACCACCTCTCGATTCGTCAGCGGCTTCTGCTCTTAACTATGCTCACGAGCGGAATTGGTGTGCTTCTTGGTTGCGTCGGTTTCCTAGCTTATGACATCCAGGAGGATCGTCGGCAAAAAGTGGAAGAGCTCCGGTCTCTCGCCGACCTCGTTGGCACCAATGCCGTCGCCGCACTGGCCTTTGACGACGCAGCGGGCGGAGCAAAGTTGCTCGAATCGCTTCGCACACGACCTCACATACGGATGGGCGTCTTATACCGCTCCGACCGTGACTTTTTCGCTTCCTATTTCCGAGCGGATCTCAACGGAAAGGTGAGAGTGCCCCCACCTATGCCCGTGGGCGTGATATGGGGAAAGGACCAGTTGAGGCTCACATCCGACGTTCTCCTGGAACATCTCCAAATTGGATTTCTGTACTTGGAGAAGGACCTTACGGACGTTGATCAGCGCCTGCGCCGCTCCGTGCAATTAACCGGTGTCTTCGCCTGTGTCAGCCTGCTAGTTGTCTACTTCCTGACCGCCGCGCTTCAGCGCTCGGTAACCGGGCCCATCGTTAAGCTCGCCGAAATCGCTCGTTGGATCGCAGCCGAAAAGACATATTCGCTGCGCTCTCCTCCCCTTCCGGGCAAAGAACTCAGCCAACTCAGCGCCGACTTTAATCACATGCTTGATGAAATCTCCCAGCGCGATGCGGCGCTCACGGAAGCTCGCGACACACTCGAGGTCCGCGTGACCACTCGCACAAATGAATTGGAATTTGAAGTGGAAGAGCGTCGCCGCGCCGAGGCATCGTTGCTGGAGCGCACGGTTTTTCTCAATACACTGGTGGCTAGCAGCCCCATCGCCTTGATGGTCGTTGGCCTCGACGGACGCGCTGAGCTGGTGAACCCGGCCTTCGAGAGCCTCTTCGGCTATTCACAGCAGGCAGCCATGGGAAAGAACGCACGCGATTTGGTGGCACCAGGCAACCTTGGGGACGAAGTCGAGACCAACATCTCCGAGGTTCTTGCCAAGCAAACGGTCCATAAGACTGCGCAACGCCGCCGCAAGGGCGGCCAGCTCGTCGATGTAGAAATTCACGGCGTTCCGCTGCTCGAGGACGGGGATGTTCGTGGATTCCTCGTGCTGTATCAGGACGTCACCGACCGGCATAAATCCGAGCAACAACTTCGCGAGCAATCCACATATCTCCACACGCTTATCGAAGCCAATCCCATCGCCATCGTTGCCGAAAATGCGCAGAGCAAAATCGAGTTAAGCAACCGTGCGTTCCGCGATCTTTTTGGTTACGGGACTGACGAAATGGCAGGCAAATCGATCGACGACTTGGTCGCGCCCGGAGATCTTCAGGCCGAAGCAGGTTCCCTCACTCGCCAGGTTATGGCGGGAAAATCGTGCCATTCCATCGTGCAGCGCCGGCACAAAGACGGTCACCTGATTGACGTTGAAGCGTTCGGCGTGCCGTTCCTCGTGGATGGCGTGTTGCGCGGCCAGTTTGGGCTGTACAGCGACATCAGCCAGCGCGTTAAAGCCGAGAGAGCCCTTAAGGAAAGCGAAGAGCTATTCCGCATGCTTAGCGCCGCAGCGCCCATCGGCATATTCATGGATGACGGCCATGGAAACTGCCTCTACGTGAACGAAGGTTGGGTCGAAATGACCGGAATGCCTGCCGCCGAAGCGATGGGCAAAGGCTGGTTGAAGGTCACGCACCCCGACGATCGCGAGCGTGTGTTCAACGAATGGCTTGCGGCGACGGAGGCGCGAAAGCTTTTTGTCGCTAACTATCGCTATCTTTCCAAATCAGGAAGGGTTGTGCGCGTGGATGTGATCGCACGAGCCATTTCTGCCACCGGCGACAGCTCGCGCGGCTACATAGGTGTCGTGCAAGACGTTACGGAGAAATACGAAGCCGCCGAGCGGCTCCGCGAAGCGAAGGAAGCGGCGGAAGCGGCGAGCCGCACAAAGAGCGAATTTCTGGCCAACATGAGCCACGAGATTCGTACCCCGATGAACGGAATCATAGGCATGACCGAGCTCACTCTGGACACCGAGCTTACTCTCGAGCAGCGCGACTATCTCGGCATGGTCAAGTCTTCTGCCGATTCTCTGCTCGGCATCATCAACGACATCCTGGATTTCTCGAAGATCGAAGCCGGCCGCCTTGAGCTGGAGTGTCTCCCGTTTTCTCTGCTCGACTGTATCGAGGATGCTCTTCACACGCTAGCTGTGCGCGCTCAGCAAAAGGGATTAGAACTCACCTGGTCCATTGAAGGAGACGTTCCCGACCTCGTCGTCGGCGACTCCTCTCGTCTCCGCCAAATTCTGATTAACCTAGCGGGTAATGGCATCAAGTTTACGAAAGAAGGCCACGTGAGCATCATAGCGGAGCGTGTGCCCTCTGATAATGGGATGGTCGTGATTCGCTTTGCCGTCTTGGATACAGGGATGGGCATTCCGCCGGAGAAGCACAAAGAGATATTTGAAGCCTTCTCCCAGGCCGATGCTTCCACAACCCGCGAATTTGGCGGCACTGGCCTCGGTCTTTCCATCTCCGCGCGCCTGGTGAAACTCATGGGAGGCGAAATCGGTTTGAAAAGCGCGCCCTCGACAGGCAGCGAATTTTCCTTTACCGCGCAATTTGAGCCGGCACACGATGGTCAAGCTGCCGCAGGTAACTTGGTTCATCCAGACCTCGCGGGGAAGTCGGTGCTGGTTGTGGACGATAACCGCGTGAGTCGCGAACTCCTGGCGCACCTGCTTCCTAAATGGGGTATGTGCCCGGTGCTTGCTTCCGATGGCTTCGAAGCGCTGGCCGCATTCGCGGATAGTGTCATCCGGGGCAGCCCGTTTCCGCTCGTGCTCGTGGATCGCAACATGCCAGGAATGGACGGCTTCGAGGTTGCCGAAAGAATTCTCCGTTCGGCTGCGGAGCCGCCCACGGCCATACTCGTTCTATCGTCGTCGCCCAGCGCCGCCGATGCCGAACGCATCAAGAGCATCGGCATTTTTCGGCAGCTTGCCAAGCCTGTGCGCCGAGCCGCGCTCCTTGAGGCCATCCGCCAAGCAATAGAGGGGTGCTCCGCTGCGCCTCGGCGGGAGACGCAACCTTCATTGCGACTCTCCTCTCAAAAGCTCTCGCTCCTTCTAGTTGAGGACAATGCCGTGAACCAGAAACTCGGCATTCGCATGCTCGAGAAAATGGGCCATGAAGTGACGCTCGCTGCGAATGGGCAAATAGCGGTCGATGCCGTGCACTCGAGACACTTTGACCTGATCTTGATGGACATTCAGATGCCGGTGCTAAGTGGCATCGACGCTACTCGCGCTATTCGCGAATGGGAGCAGGGCGAACCGCGCACTCCCATCATCGCCATGACCGCGCACGCCATGGCCGGCGACGCTGAGAAGTTCCTGGCCGCCGGAATGGATGGTTACGTTTCCAAGCCCATTCAGGCCGGTGTTTTGCGCGCTGAAATTGACCGTCTCACCCAGTCAACCATCGTAGACAGAGGTAAATCCATGAATAATCTTGTGAATCCATTGGATGGTGCGAGCGTCAATCTCACGGAGTTGCTTGCCCGCGTCGACAATGACCGTGAGCTGTTGTGCGATCTACTTACAATTTTCAAAGAGGAGTTCCCCAGCTACCTGAAATCTCTAAAAGACGCCGTCGCTCGGAAGGATGCTGCCGAAATAGCAAGCATCAGCCACACCCTCAAGGGCATGCTGCTAAATTTGGCTGTATCGAAGGCCGCCGCGTCCGCAGCCCGCCTTGAGCAACTCGCGCGTGCGGGGGAAACCGTGTCGTTACGAGATGCCTTTGTCGCATTTGAACACAATGTGCGCGGGTTGCTGCCGGAAATGGAAGGTTACATGGCCGAGGCGCGCCCGTGAGAATACTTATTGCCGACGACGACGCACTGTCCCGACGTCTCCTTGAAAAAACTCTGCTGCGCGCCGGCTACGAAGTCACGCCCGTTTCCAACGGTCGCCAAGCCGTCGAAAAGCTGAGCGGGCCTGACGCGCCTCGCCTTGCGCTTCTCGACTGGATGATGCCCGAACTGGATGGCCCCGGTGTTTGCCGCGAAACACGTAAACACCGCGAGCAAAGTTACGTCTATATGATCCTGCTCACTTCGCGCGAATCGAAGGAGGACGTGGTCGCCGGATTGAAATCCGGCGCGGACGATTACCTTATCAAGCCCTTCAACGCCGATGAGCTCAAGGCGCGCTTGCGTACAGGTGAGCGCATCTTGCATCTGGAAGATCGCCTCGTCGAGGCCCGTGAGCAGATGCGCTTTAAAGCCACGCACGATCACTTGACGTCGCTCTGGAACCGCGGCGTGATCGTGGATCTCTTAGGGCGCGAGCTTACCCGTTCGCAACGCGAAAACGTTTGCACCGCCATCATCCTGGGCGATCTCGACCATTTCAAGAAAGTCAACGATACGTACGGCCATCTGGTTGGAGACCAAGTGCTCCGCGAAGTCGCTCGCCGGTTGCTTCTGTCGGTCCGCTCTTACGACTTTGTGGGCCGTTATGGTGGCGAGGAATTTCTGACCGTGCTCAACAACTGCCGTCCGGATTCGGCGCTCGGCCGCGCCGAGGAGATTCGCAAATGCATCTGCACTCGCCCGGTGCAAACCGATGCTGGTCCTCTCGAAGTCACCATAAGTTTAGGATTGCTTGTCAGCTGCGAGTGGGGGCACAGGCCCCCCGAGGAACTGATCAATGAGGCCGATTCCGCGCTTTACGCGGCCAAGGCTGAAGGTCGAAATCGCGTGAAGGTAGCCAAGCCCGAAGAAGCGAACGAAGGCGTGATCGCCGCGCAAACGGCCGCCGAGCATCCACGCTGAGGTTCGAATGCACGTTTTCAGCGGTACACGCCTGTCAAGGGCTGTAAGCCCTCATAGGGTCAACTCGCCTTTGGCTTCGATAGTATCTGCGCCATCATGTTGCGCATCGCGGCGCTCGATCCCGGCGCGTGTTTCTCTCGCCACGCCTCGAGCCGCTTGTATGTTTCCTCAATATTTGCAAACAGCCGCGGATTTTTGAACGCGGCGCGCCAGATCGGTACGATGGTCCGCATGCGGTCCCACACCACCCAGATCTCTCCGTTGCTCTCGAAAAAGAGCTCGTCATTAATCAGCCCGCGGTTCACGATGCTCGCCACCATGTCCCAATAGCTGATCACCATGCGAATGTAAGTGTTCTCTTCGCTGCCCTGTGGGTATTTCTCCATCATGTCTTCCGCGGAAGTGGGATGGAAATTTTCTACAAACCATGCGCGCGCTTGCCGCAGTCGCGGCTCCCGCCTCATGTCATAAAGCCGCAGCATCAGGTTCACTTCCTCATAGCTCACTTGCGCCATGGTGTCCTCCTCGCGCCAGGTCGCCGGTCGTCGGTTTTTCTACGCACCTGTTCCTCTGGCCTACGCGCCGCTCGCTACCGGAATGCCTTGTCGTTGAAGCTCCAGTTGCATGCGCCTCCGCAACTCGCGGCACACTTCGTCCTGCCGCGTCGGCACGGTGCGCACCTGCAAGCGGAGCGTTGTCCCTGCGTGATCGTACCCCTGGACGCCCAGAACCCGCGGCCCGTCCACAAGCGCCTGGGACCAAGCCGCGTCGCCGCGCAGCTCTGCAGCCGCGCTTTCCAGAGCTTGCAACGCCTTTTCCAACGGCACGCCCGCAGACACGGCAATATCGACGAACGCCTGCGACCAGTCACGACTCACATTGCTGACGGTACGCATTTCGCCATTCGAAATGGACACGAGCGCGCCGCGTCCGTCTCGTACAACCGTACGTCGCAGCGTCAGTTGCTCCACCCGACCTACGGTATCTTCCACTTCAATCGTGTCGCCGGTCACAAACTGATCTTCCATCACGATCTGAAGACCGGCGATCACGTCGCGTACCGTATCCCGCGCTCCGATGCTGAAGCCCAATATCGCAGCGCCTGCAACCACCACTCCCGGCAGCGCGCTGATCCCGAATTCGGGGAGCGCTGTCAGCGCCGCCACCATCCAGATGAGGTTGCGCCCAGTGGAATAGACACTATCCGCCAGCACCCGCGTTTGGTGCTCACGCTGTTGCGCCGCCTTCGCTTGCGTAGCCGCCGGTTTAACCAGTTTGTTCGCTACGCCCCGCAGCAACCGCACGCAAATCAGCGCTAGAACGAGAATGCCCGCAAGATGCAGCGCGTTGGGTATGGTGAAGTCGAAGAATTGGGTGAAGGGGCTGGACATCATGTTCTATGGGAGGGAAAGTATATCACTCAAGGTTCCGCGGCAAGCGCGCCGGCAGGACTCGTTACCTGGGGAGGAAGCATGCAATCTTCCAGACGTCATTTACTTCTCATGTCCTTCGCTGTTGTGCCAGGCCTTCTGGTGCATTTGCAGGATTCCGGGGCGCAAGCCGACTCACGTGGCAGGCGGCGCCCCGATGGTTCCGACGATGCTACGAACAATCCGAATGCAGCAAGTTTTCCCGCCGCCAGCAGCAAGGCCATGCTCGAAGAGCGCCAGAAAAATATCAAGAAGGAAGTCGAAAAACTCTACGAACTCGCGGCTCAGCTAAAGACAGAGGTGGAAAAAACCGATTCTACGACTGTCCTTTCGCTGGCGATGCTCAAGAAGGCCGAAGAGATCGAAAAGTTAGCGAGACAAATCAAGGATCACGCGAAGGGCTAAGGTGCGCCCTAGCGCGTGCGCCCGTTCAGCGATAGAATCACAAAAGGGAACTTCGTTCCTCGCTTCTGTCAGGAAGCTGCCGCGCGCCTGTAGCTCAGATGGATAGAGCATTAGCCTCCGGAGCTAAGGGTCGGGGGTTCGAACCCCTCCAGGCGCGCCACTCCTATCTGTAGCTCAACTATGTTGGTTTGCTAAGGGCTGAGCAGGCTGCTGTGATTTCGCGTCCTTGAGGGCACGCGCTCGTCGGCGAACCGAGACGCGAAATGGACAAGAGAAACGACAACGAACGGAAGCAAAGCTCGGCGAAATCCTGTCACGCGCACCTGCGGAATGTCCGACAAAATGTTGCATGCTATCACTTGTTCGCGCGACCGAAAAACGACGGCTGATTCGCTATCTTCAACTAATCTGCCTTCTTAGTGGTTCCGACGCCACGTAATTTCTAATTACCATGAAAAATTCCACTCTCATGGATTCCTGGATTGTTGTTGACAAAAAACGGCAGGCACATAGAATCTCAGGCAATCGAGTGGTCCTTGCAAAGATTTTACTTTGCGGCGGGGTGGCCGAATGTCCAATCGTGTTTCTGTATCCCTATTCAGTACTCTCCTTTTGATTCTAGGTAGCGCGGTTTCTTTATCAGCGCAAATCGTTACCGGTGACATTTC
>DATBYP010000300.1:0-3759 GCA_036513675.1 Candidatus Acidiferrum sp. | reverse complement strand
AGGCACGGGCATTCCCATCATTGCCGACGGAGGCATAAAATTTTCCGGCGACATCACCAAAGCTATGGCCGCCGGCGCATCTTGTGTGATGATCGGCAGCCTTTTCGCCGGCACCGAAGAAGCCCCCGGCGAGACGATTCTGTACCAGGGCCGCACCTTCAAGTCTTACCGCGGCATGGGCTCGACGTCTGCCATGGAAGAGGGCTCCGCTGACCGCTACGCGCAGGAAGATGAAGACGTCCAGCGCGGGAAGTCTGTACCGGAAGGAGTCGAAGGCCGCGTTCCTTACAAAGGTTCGCTCGCCGCGCTAACCGATCAACTTGTCGGAGGCTTGCGCAGCGGCATGGGTTATGTGGGCGCAGAAAACCTGAAGGAACTGGCCGCGCGCAGTAAATTTGTGCGTATCACTTCCGCCGGGCTCCGCGAAAGTCACGTTCACGACGTAATCATCACCCGTGAAGCCCCTAATTACCGCATGGAATAGAAGATTGTGGGACAGCCAATCATGGCGGTCCCTGCCTAAGATTTCGGCAACGCAATGCAAGGAATAGTCCAATGAACGGAGCTTCTCTACTTGTCTGACCTCCAACCTTGGCGCAATCCCCGCCCCGCGCCGCACCTGCCCGAAGTGCAACCACGCCTCGCGCAATTCTTACTCCCCGCATGGCTGCGCGCCTGGTGGCCCGCTCTTCTCTGGGCCGCCATCATCTTCACCATGTCCACCGACACGTTCTCCGCACGACACACCGCGTCGTTCTTCGAGCACATCATCCGCTGGTTCAAGCCTTCTATCACCGCTCATCAGTTCGAAGTCATTCACCATTACATTCGCAAGACCGCCCACTTTACCGAATACTTTGTCTTCAGCCTGCTCCTGTACCGTGGCGTTCGTGGCAGCCGGGTTGGATGGCGCTGGACCTGGGGATTGACGGCGCTCTTCATAGCTTTTGGCTACTCCGCGCTAGACGAAATCCATCAAGCCTTCGTCAGCAGCCGCCAAGCGTCTCCATACGATTCGCTTCTCGACTCCGTCGGCGCCTTCGTCGCTTTCGTCGTCATCTGGCTATGGTTCCGCTTCCACGGCCGCAAGCTTGCAGCTCCATCGCGGGCTTAGCTAGTCCGAGGGTTTCCACTCGCAAGTTAGCGATGGGGCGCTTATAGTCTCTCCGCGCAGCGTGAATATTTTTGAATTTTCGCGTACCCGAAGAAATCTCAATGAAAGCGTCCCGTGTCTTTTTCTGGTTCGTTTGCGCGTGCATGTTGATCTTTTCCCCTGCCGCTTTCCCGCAAGCTGTCGCCATCACGATAGACGACTTGCCATCCCACGGCGCACTGCCCCCTGGCATGACGCGCACCGACGTCGCTAAGAGTATCCTCAGAACGCTGCGACAAGCGCATGTCCCCAAGGTCTATGGCTTTGTCAATGCCAAGAGACTCGAAGAGCATCCCGAAGACGTAGAGGTGCTCAAGCTCTGGCGCGGTGCAGGTTTCCCGCTTGGCAATCACACGTACGCCCATTTGAGTATCAACACGAGCAGCATAGAGGAATTCGAGCAAAACGTTGCGGCGGACGAGGCGACGCTCAAGACGCTGATGGGTCACCAGAACTGGCACTGGTTTCGCTATCCCTACTTGTGGGAAGGCGACACGCTCGAGAAACGACATGCCGTGCGGCAGTACTTGAAGGATCACAAGTACCACATCGCGCAGGTCACGCTGGATTTCGAGGACTATCTGTGGAATGGGCCTTACGCGCGTTGCATGGAAAAGAACGACCAGGCTTCGATCGAATGGCTGAAGTCGACGTACATGAGCACGGCCGCGGAGTACATCGCGCTCGACCGGCGGATGGCCAACCTCGTTTATGGCCGCAATATCCGGCACATTTTGCTGCTGCACATCGGCGGATTCGAGACGCTAATGCTGCCGCAACTGTTGGATTTCCTGAAGCGGCAAAACTTTAAGTTTGTGACGCTGCCGGAGGCTGAAAAAGATCCAGCGTACAAGAGCGATCCGGATGTGGCTCTGAAAGAAGGGGGCACGCTGCTAGATCAAATGATGGAAGCGAAGCACCTGACGTTTCCTTCGCATACGGAGAAGCCGTACGAGCAGCTCAACGCACTCTGCCGTTAGCCGCTATACTCTTTCTGCAAATACGAAAGCCCGCTCCGAAAGGACGAAGCGGGCTTCTGAATGTGTTGTGCGGTTTGTTAGCTACTGGCGTCAGCGGTTTCTTCTTTCTTCGTCTTTTCCTTCTTTTCTTTGGGCTTGAGCTCGTAGCCGACCAACTCCAGGATGGCCACCTTCGCTCCATCACCGACGCGAACGCCAGCGGCAATGATGCGCGTATAACCGCCCGCGCGGTCCGCAAACTTCGGCGCGATCTCACTGAAGAGCTTTTGCGTGACGCCCGGCGTCATGATGTAGGAAGCCGCTTGCCGCCGCGATTGCAGCGTGTCGCGCTTTCCCAGCGTGATCATCTTCTCCGCCACCGGCCGCGCCGCTTTCGCGCGCGTCAGCGTGGTGGTGATTCGCCCATGCTCGAAGAGATTGGTGACCAGGTTCCGCAGCGTCGCGCGGCGATGCCACGGATTGCGTCCCAGCTTTGAACCCGAATTCAAATGTCGCATCGTCTATTCCTTTACCCGACGGGTGCGACTGTGGATCGCATCGCACCCCTGTAGCTCAGGCCGGTGTTTTTGGGCCTGAGGCTTTGGAATTTTCTGAGCTTACAATCCGACCGTATCTTCCGACGTGGTCGGTGGCGCTGTTTGGCTCGGCAGCGGCGGCCAGATAATCCGGCCGTGCTCATCGAACTTCATGCCCAGGCTGAGGCCCATCTTGGTCAGTATATCTTTGATTTCATTCAGGGACTTGCGGCCGAAGTTTTTCGTCTTCAGCATTTCGTTCTCGCTCTTCTGCACCAGCTCGCGAATGGTTTGAATATTCGCGTTCTTCAAGCAGTTGTACGAGCGCACCGAAAGCTCCAGCTCTTCCACCGAACGGTCCAGGTGCTCCAGCCGCGGATCGTTGGCGATTTCCGCCGGGAGCTCGGTCATCTCCGTGGGCTCTTCAAAATTGATGAAGATGCTCATGTGGTCCTTCACCAGCTTCGCCGCCAACCCAATCGAGTCCTGCGGCGTGATGGCCCCATTGGTCCACACTTCGATCATCAGCTTTTCGTAGTCGGTCATCTGGCCAAGGCGTGCCGCTTCTACCGAGTAGTTGACCTTGCGCACCGGAGAGTGCACAGAGTCCACCGGAATGTAGCCAATCGGCAGGTCCTCGTCGTAGTTGCGGTCCGCCGGTATGTAGCCGCGCCCATTCTTAGCGCGCATCTCGATCTGCAGCTTGCCGCCTTCGCTGACCGTAGCGATGTACACGCTCTTGTCCAGCACCGCGAAGTCCGCGTCTTCTTCGATTTGCGCCGACGTCACCGGGCCGGGATTCTCCACGTTTACGTAAATGGTCTTCGGCAGATCCGTGTTCAACTTGATCGGCACCTGCTTCAGGTTGAGGATAATGTCCGTGGCATCCTCGACCACGCCGGGAATCGAAGAAAATTCGTGCAGCACTCCTTCGATTTTTACCGCGGTGATCGCTGCGCCTTCAATCGAACTGAGCAGCGCGCGCCGCAGCGCGTTCCCTACCGTCGTGCCCCAGCCGCGCTCAAACGGCTGCGCGGAAAACCGCCCGTACTTTTCGGTCAACGACTCCAGCTCGGATGCAAGACGCTTTGGCTTTTGAAAACCCTTCCAC
>DATBYP010000299.1:0-19339 GCA_036513675.1 Candidatus Acidiferrum sp. | reverse complement strand
GAGGAAGATTTGAATTCGGATTTTCGTCCAAGAGGGGCTTATTTTCCGGGCCCGGATTACTTGAGGAATGATCGTGTTCTGCTTTTTCGATGTCAGCTCTGTCCTGGGCTTTGGCGGCCAGGGACGCGAGTGCCGCTAGACCAGCGGAACCGACGCCCAAAAAATTACGCCTGGACAGTCCCTCCGCGCCAAGTTTGCGTTCCTGCGGTTCAGGCGCGCGATCAGCTCTTTCCATTTCGGGCGTGATGGGTGTTTCCGTACTCATTATTCATCCGACTTTCCCTGAATGTTTCAGCGGCGCCGATCTTTTCCTAGGCTGCGCGAATGATCAGCAATGGCCGTGGGGCAATTGCGTTGCCAGCCCCCCGGCCAATAACACGCTTCTAATCAACGGTATCCCTCTTTCTCATGTGGAGTTTGCGCCATCAAGCTGACACTGGTGCCCGCATTCTGGACGGGGAGTGTGGCGAACGAGGATTTCCTGCGGAAAACCGGAGGACGATAAGGTTGAGGAGCTGCGATGCCGCGGATCGGAGCGCCCGCGTCCGATAGTTGCTTGATCCGGTTCAGGGACTCGGACCCGGGCGCTACGATGGTTCAGAGACTTCGGGAGGGCGTTTCTTTTCCCAAAAGCTCCGCTTATTGAAGGCCGACGTGGACGAAGGATTGGGCCTTAGCCCGGACGGCATCGTCGGTGCCTCTAAGTCCAGGTTACGCTAGCGACAGCGAGGCCGTCAAAGGAACTCGGGCTGAAAATAGTATGAACGAACAACTCGAGGAGGGATAACAACATAACAGTTCATGTGAACTAATGTGTCGTCACCGGGCTGGGAACATGGTATGGTCTCGGCCAAGCTTTCAGGGGATTCGTCGTCTTGGAATCCAATGTCCATATTGATTCCGCCGCAATCGTGAAGTTCGGTCTGTTTGAGGCGGACTTGGCTCGGTCCAGCTTGAGCCGCCAAGGGATCCGGATCAAAATCCAGGAACAACCCTTTCGCATCCTGGCCATGCTACTTCAACAGAATGGTGAAATTGTCAGGCGGGAACAACTCTGCCAGTCTCTATGGCCGAAAGGTACGCACGTCAATTTCGAGGGAAGCCTGAATGCGGCTCTGAAGAAGCTTCGCTCCGCCCTGCAAGACGATGCAGAAAATCCGCGTTTCATCGAAACCGTACCTCGCCAGGGTTATCGCTTCCTGGCGCCGGTGCACGTCATTAACAGCCCCGCGGGTTCGTCTTCCGCTGGTCAATTCCCCACCTTGGATAGGGAAGCGAGCTCGATCGAGTTGCGCCTGCGGTTGCATCCGGAATTTTCAGGCGAGCATGGGACAGAAGCTTATTGGGATCGGCAGCGCGCCGAACGCACGCAACGCTGGTTCGATACCATGCTGCTTACGGTGGCGATATTGTTCGGATCGTGGCTCCTCTTTTTCATTGTGTATCCTGTGCCGCGACCGAGCGTGCAACGCATGACTCGAGTCACAAACGGCGGCCGCATTGACGAGTGGGGCGGCATCGTGTCTGACGGAACGCGCATTTTCTTTCTGCAGCGTGATGGCGGTCGCTGGAGCCTGATGCAGACGTCCGTTGAAGGTGGAAACGCAGAGAGGATGGCTGCTCCATTTGAGAACACGCGGCTGTTTGCGATTGCTCCCGATCACTCGCAGTTTCTAATTGGCCAATTTGCCCGGCATGACGACGAGATGCCGCTATGGTTGTGGCCTGTGCAAGGTGGCGAGCCGCGACGACTGGGCCAAGCGACGGGCCATGATCCCGCGTGGTCGCCGGACGGCACGCAGATCGTATTTGTGCGCGGCCAAAGCCTGTATTCCATTCATCGCGATGGGACACAACTTCGTGAGCTCGTTCACGTGAATGGACGTCCGGAAGGTCCTGCCTGGTCGCCCGATGGAGAGAACATCCGGCTCGCGATTGACGCCGGCGAATACGGCAGCGAATCTTTGTGGGAGATGTCCGCCGACGGCAGTGGCTTGCACACCATTCTTGCGAACGGGACGCCGTCTCGCCAGGCCGCGGGAAACTGGACCGCAGACGGCAGGTACTTCGTATTTTCCGGTTGCGATGGATACGAGTGCAACTTGTGGGCTGTCCGCGATGCTTGGAGCTGGTTTCGGCGCTCGCACCATGGTCCGTTTTCACTGACGAGCGGACCAGACTCTTTGCATGTAGCCATCCCAACGCAAAGCGGCTCACGAATTTTTGCTTTTAGCTTTCGGTCGCACCGGGAATTGGAGCAACTCGAGCCGCGAACTTCTCGTTTTTCTACGATCAGCGTTGATGCTAATGCTGAGGAGGCCAGCGTATCGCCGGATGGTCAGATGGTGGTCTATTCTGACCGCCCGGATGGGTCCTTGTGGCGCAGTCGTCGGGATGGGTCGCAGCGAATACGGTTGACCAGTCCTCCGCTGGAAGGATCATCGCCGCGATGGTCGCCGAAGGGTGAGCAGATTCTTTTTACTGGCGTACGAAAAGGCCAAGCTCGGCAGATCTATATTCTGTCTGCGGACGGCGGCTCGCTGCGGCCAGTACTTCCTAAAGGATGGGAAGGGTTGAATGCAGACTGGTCGCCCGATGGATACCGCATCGTTGTCACCATGCGGAACCAGAAGATTCACCCGCAGTACGCGCTGTTTCTGCTCGAGCCGACAACGGGTGTGCTGAAGGAGTTGCCTGATTCGAAGGATGTGACGAACTCGCGGTGGTCTCCTGATGGCCGCTATATTGCCGCGGAAGAAGGCGCAAAACGCCGCATTCTCTTGTATGACATGCGCGCGCAAGAGTGGTCTTCGATTGGTTCCGGGGGACTGCTGCAGTCACCTTATTGGTCCGTGGACGGTGCATCGATCTATTTCCAGGATCAGCTTGACGATGAGGAATCCGTATTTCGGGCGGATGTTGCCACCAAGAAAGTGGAACGCGTAAAGGGGTTTGCGCCGATCCTTCGGGGCAGCGCTGCGCAATGTATGTTCAGCGGCGTGGGTCGCGACGGCTGGCTATATATGATGATAGAGCGGGGTACCACGGAGATCTACGCGCTCGATCTCGACCTGCCCTGAGGGGAGTGTACCTTCCTGTTGGTGGTTTTCGCGTCACAAGACGTGGGTTTTAGGCGTTACTGTTGAAGCGGTTGCGTTTCTTGTAGGCCATCACTGCGATGGCGATGCAAATGAACATTGGCGGGGCTATTAACATGAGGATGCCGCCGCGCAACGCCTGAATGATGCGGTGTCCAGCGCCAGCAGCCTGCGTGTAGCAAAGGGCGCAATTTTGGGCGAACGCTATGCTCGGTGCGAAGAGACCAACGAAAAGGCTGAACACGCGGGCCAATCGGGTCATATTAGCTTGGCGATTGTCGCTCAACTGCAGTCCCCTTCGGCAAGTATGGTCACCATATACGCGCGGGTCAAGTGGTACGGACTAGTGCGGAAATGGCTTCATCCGCAGCAAGCGGAAACTGTCCGACCAGAACATATTCATCATCAGCAAAACAAAGATAGTCGCGGGAATCAGAGTCAAGAAAAGGCTGCGTCGCTCCTCAGCGAGGTGCATGAAGTACATGACCGCCAAGGCACCGCCACAAACCGCGAGCGCAAGAAGGATCGCAAGCAGCGAGCCGAGAGAAAAATGCCGGTAAGCCAGGAAGACCTCGACGGCGGCAATGCCCAGTAAGACAAAATATACGGGCAGATACTTAGCTATGACGTTCTTTGATGTTCCGGGCGCAGCCATGTGTGTTCTCCGTACGCTACCGCGAGATATTCAGCAAGTAAATCAAAGGCACGACGAACATCCAAACTAAGTCCACGAAGTGCCAGTAAAGTCCGGTGGTCTCAACGTGACCCGCCGTGAGGCGACCGCTCGAGAACCCACGCGAGATGACTGCAAGCGCCACGACGCCGCAGATGACGTGGAGAAGGTGCAGCCCGGTAATCGAAAAGAAAAAGGCGCCGAATAACGGCGAGCCCCAGGGGTTTTGAAAAAGACGCACGCCTTCGTCGATCAGGCCGAACCATTCGCGGATGTGGAGTCCGGCAAAAATGACGCCGAGAAGAATGGTGGACCATAGGAAACGATTGGTTTTGGGTTTGTCGCCGGCTTTGGCGGAGTCCGCGGCGCCGAGCATGGTTAAGCTGCTGGTGATGAGCACGACGGTCATGATCATGACGTTGATGATGCTCGGATTGAACTTGAAGGGCGTGGGCCAGTCACTGCTGGCGGTGCGTAGATAACCGTAGCCAAAAAGGAGAGCGCCGAAGGTGATGGCGTCAGAGATGATGAACAGCCACATCGTGAGTTTACGAGAGGGAATGGCGTAGGGAGAGCCCTCCGCCAACTGCGTGCCGTGACTGTGCATGGCTATTTCGGTGTCACTCACAATCATTCCTTCCCCAAGCTAGAGTCTCGTGACAATCACAAAGAGCAGATAAAGCCAGAGACCACCCATGAAATGCCAGTAGATGGCGGTGTTGTCGAGCAGGTGGCGACGAAGAGAGGTGTGGCCGCCAATGACATGGCTGAGCAAATAGGCGAGCACGGCGATGCCGCCGAGCAGATGGAGCGCATGCATGCCGGTGAAGACGTAGAGGAACGAGCTATTGGGATTGGTTGCGAGGTAGAGCCCCTGCGAGGCGAGGTGGCGCCATGCGAGATACTGCCCGGAGACGAAAGAAAAGCCGAGAAGGAGAGTGACGGCGAGCCAGGTCGTAACGCCGGTGGATCTTGCCAGCGCGCGTCGCGACATTTCCATCGTGAAGCTGCTCAGAAGGAGTATGGCGGTATTAGCGTAGAGAATAGATGGGATAACGATGTGCGACCACTCGCCGGATCCCTGGCGCACCAGGAGCGCACTGGTGAGAGCGGCGAAAGACATGATGATGGCGAATATGCCGACCCATATGCCGCTGCGAGAGGCTTCGATGGAACCTGGAAGATGTGGACTCGAGGTCTGCGGTGAGATGGTTGTCGTAATAGCGGTTGCGGACATGGTTTGTATTCCTATCCCGTAACAATTTGCTCGGGTGAATCCTGCATTACGAAATCGCCTTTCGAACCCCTGACGCCATATTGATGGGGGTCGTGGTAAATAACCGGGTGCTTGTCGCCAAAATTGTTCCAGGGCGGCGGTGATGGGATGCTCCACTCAAGAGAAGTGCCATCCCAGGGATTAGCCGAGGCGATCTTGCCGCGGAACCTGCTGTAAATGAGGTTGTAAAGAAAAATGAATTGTGCAGCGCCGGTGATTAGTGCGGCGATGGTAACGAAGCGGTGGACCGGCATGAGCGCCGGCATGAAGTCATCGACGAAAGACGCGTAGCGTCTGACGTTGCCCACGAGGCCAAGATAATGGAATGGCATGAAGATGCAGTATGTGCCGATGAATGTGAACCAGAAATGGAGCTTGCCCAGGCTCTCGTTCATCATGCGGCCGAACATCTTCGGAAACCAGAAATAGGTGCCGGACAGAATTCCGAAGATCGCGGCAACGCCCATGACCATGTGGAAATGGCCTACGACGAAGTAGGTAGCGTGCAGGTAGATGTCAATCGAAGGCTGCGCGAGGAAGAAGCCGCTAACGCCGCCGCTAACGAACATGGAGATGAAGCCGAGCGCAAACAGCGAAGCGGCGGTGATCCGGATGTTGGCCCCATACAGGCTGCCAAGCCAGATGAGCGTGAGGATTGTGGCTGGGATGGTGATGGTGAGCGTGGGGAAGGAAAACAGCAGCGAAGAGAACGGATTCATGCCGCTGACGAACATGTGATGTCCCCAAACCATGTAACTGAGGAATCCAATTGAGATCATCGAGTAGATGATGACCTTAGCGCTGAGCAGCGGCTTGCGCATGCTGGTGACCAACACATGAGAGACGATGCCCATGGCGGGGAGAATGGCGATGTAGACTTCGGGATGACCGAAGAACCAGAAAAGATGTTGCCAAAGCAAGGGCGAACCCCCGGCGTGATTCTGGAGGCGATCGCTGACGACGAGTCCGGACGGAATGAAGAAGCTCGTGCCGGCCATGCGATCGAGGATGAGAAGCAGACACGCGGGAAGCAGAACGGCGAAGGCCAGCAAACCGATGCACGAAGTGATGAACCAGGCCCAGGTGCAGATCGGCATGCGCATCAGGGTCATGCCCTTAGTACGCAGGTCAAGCGTGGTGGCGATGAAATTGAGAGAGCCTAGAAGCTGGCCGATGCAAAAGAGGCCGATGGAAATGGCCCAAAGATTTTGTCCCCAGCCAAGACCGGGACCAGCGTCGCTGCCGACCGCGCTGAGAGGCGCATAGGCGGTCCAGCCGGAAATCGGCGGGCCGTCTGGAATGAAGAAGGCGAGGACGAGGACGACGAAAGCAGCCGCCGTGGTCCAGAACGACATCATGTTGAAGCGGGGAAAGGCCATATCTTCGGCGCCGATTTGGATGGGCAGGAAAAAGTTGCCGAAGCCAGCGAAGGGCGCGTTCGTGAGCACGAAAAAAACCATCAGTGTGCCGTGCATGGTGAGCAGCGAAAGATAATATTCCGGAGTGATTACGCCACCGGGAGCTCCGGTTTTGGAGAGCAGATCGAGGCCGGGGACCTTTGCGTTGGGCCAAACGAGGTGAAAACGCATTAGCCAGGAGAGAATCATGCCTGTGAAGACGGCCACGAGAGCGAGCCCGTAGTATTGTTTGCCGATGACTTTATGGTCGAGGCTGAAAACGTACTTACGCAGGAATCCCTCGGGCGGAGCATGAAGGTGTGCGGGCTGTGGCAGTGTTTGTTCCATTTTTCTCACCCCTTGTGAGAAAAGTTCGTCCCGGCCATTGCGCCATTGGCGCTTGAAAGATTGACCGCGATTGACTCTACTGCTCTGATATTTTTTGCTTCATCCACTTCTCGAAATCTTCCTGGGACAACACGTTGAGGTAAGCCTTCATGTTGTAGTGCCCGAGTCCGCACAGTTGCGTGCAGACAATTTCGTATTTGCCGGTCTGTGTTGGGGTGAAGTGGACGGCGAGGTCCAGGCCGGGGACAAAGTCCTGTTGTATACGCAATTCGCGAACATAAAAGGAATGGCCAACATCCTTGGCGTGCATGAGTAGCTGGATTTCGTGGTTGACCGGCACGTCCAGTTCGGCCGAGACAATATCGTCGCGCGATTCGACGTCGTTCGCGGGGTCAAGGCCGAAGAAATTGGAATTACCTTCGTCAATCTTATCGGGATGCAGCGGGCCGAACTTTCCGTCTACGCCGGGGTAGCGGAAGTAGAAAGCAAACTGGCCTGCTTGCGCCTGAATCTGCATGGCATCTGGTTTTGGCGGTGTGAAGTAGACATTTGCCCAGGCCTTTTGGCCGAGAACGCCGAGCGCAAGAATCTCTGTGCCAACAAGGATGAAAGCGGCGGCAACCATCAAGGTGGCGCCGCCGGGGATGTTCCATACTTTGGCGCCGGGCTTGCGCTGCGAGAATCTCCAGACGAAAAAGCCGAGGAGCAACTGCGCGGCCAGGAACGAAAGGCCGGCTTCGGCCATGGTGTCGGCGAGCTGCTCGTCGATGGCGTGGCCATGGGTGGAGATGTCAATCGGCTGAACATACCAGTGCGCGACGATAGGATAGGCGGAGACGATCGCGATCAGCGCGACAACGACGCCAAATAGTTTTCCCATGAGTGCACCTCCGCCAATCTCAAGCGATGCGTTCCTGAGGAACGCCGTCGGCCGGGTTAGTACGGCTTCGCTTTGAAGACGAAGTTCACGGTCTTCGTCTCGCTGCCTGAAATCGTTACTTCCTGCGTTTGCTCGCCATAAGATTCATGCCAGGCCGTAACGGTGTACTTACCGGCGGGAAGATTAGGCAAACTGAAGCCGCCGTCCTGTGCGGAAACGGAGTAGTGAGAATTCTTTAGGACGGCAAATGTGCCGTGCATCCAGGGATGTACGTTGCACTTCACGGGGATGAATTCAGGCTTGTCGTACTTATCGATGATCGGTGGTGTGCCGGGGGGCTGGGACTTGTTCCATTCGCGATTGATTTTGGCAAGTGGATGAATGTTGTGAGAGGTCTGGTCGTCATTGACGACCTTAAGTTGCTGATTCACCTGGAACGCAAGGACGTGCGGAATATATTGGCAGCCTTTTTGGTCGAAGGTTGCTGCCTGACCAGGCGCGGCGTCGTCGGGAGCGCCGGCGGAGATGTACACGACGACATTTGCGAGGCTGTTGTTAGGGCCAGTGACGACCGTTTCCGTTGTCACTGGAGTGACGTGCTGCTTTTGGCAGCTCGGTTCCTTCGACATATCGATGGGCTTAGGCTTTGCGGGAGTTCCTTCGTAGGTGGTTTTTCCGCTGACCGTGCCGCCGCCGGCGCGGGCGTGCAGCAGCGCGGCGGCGAAAATCAGCGCGACCGCCGCGACGGTTGAGATTAGTCTAGCTCGCATGGGCATTGCTCCTTGATCGAATTCGTTTTCATCTTGTGGTGCTACTGCTTAACGCCGGAACCCGTGGGAGTGCCGTAGGGTTTTCTCGAAGCGATCTGCTCGGCGCCTTCCTTGGTGGATTCCCACAACGCGAGCTCCGGGGTCTTATTAGTGATTTGTAGCGTGCGTAGGAAGTGCACCAGGTCCCACGCGTCTTCAGGCTTGATAACGTCCGCGAATGACGGCATGGGCGTGCCGTCGAGGCCCGTCATGAAGATTTTGTAGAGGTCTTGGTTGGTGACGCCGCACTTAAAGCGCGCGCCTACGGCGAAATTGTACGGCCGAATCGGCTGATCGTTGCTGTCGGTGAGGGTGGAAGCCGACGGTCCATCGCCGCGGCCTTCGGGGCCGTGGCACTTCCAGCATTCGAGTTTTTGGAACAGCTCCTGGCCGTGCTTGATAGATTCGACTGTAAGTTTAGTCTCGGCCGGAACGTGTATGGGGTCGCCCGGTTTTTCGCTTTTGAACCGCCGCGAAAAGCTTTTTATGAATGCAACCAGGTCGGCGCGCTGCTGGCTGGTGAGCGAAAGCCAAGACGGCATGTTGGTCATGACGAAACCGCGTCCGACGGAGTTATAGAGATCCTCGTCCGTAGGCAAAGTCCCGGTGGGGGTCGAGCGGCACTTGAAAACCGCTGCATCAAAATTTCGTGGCTGAATGTTTAGGTACGGCATAGTGGGGTAGGAGCCGGTAGGGAGCCAATTCTCGCCGCTGCCGTCACCGCGGAAGCCGTGGCATCCCCAGCAGAAGCGATAGTAAAGCTGCTTGCCGGAATCGGCGTGTCCGGTGAGCTTGCCCATGTGCGATTCGGGTTGCTGGGCAACTGACAAGGTTGGAATAATCAGCAGAACCATTGTTGCGAGGAGCAGGGACTTTGCGATTTTGTGTGCGCTCATAATGTCCTCGTTTCCTCAGAAAATAAAATCAAAGCCAATAAAAACACTGCTACTCGTGACGTCGTTGAGGGAAATCGGTGCGACGCCTCGCTGCCGGACGATCGCATATTCGTTATGGAAGGCGAAGCCGGCACGGCTGGAGATAAACGGGTAGTAGCGATAGCCGAACGTCAGAGAATCAATGTCGCCGAGGTTGCCGGGATTTGTCGCGAGAGCTTGACGAGACATGCGGATCAGCTCGTACCGGTTGATAAGAATGAACTGCGGATTGAGTGTGTAGTGGGTCTCGATCATGCCGCCATTCCAGACAGGCCCGCGCGCACCCGCGGGCAAATCGGCGTAAGCGGGAGTGCCTGTGCCAAGGAAGGCGCTGTCTGCTGCGTGCGTGTACATCGTCATGAAATCGAGCTTCTTAATGTAGAAGAGGCCGTAGAACCCCGCGCGATAGAAGGATTTCTGCCCAAGGCCATCGGCCAAGGCAGTGCCGGCTGCGACTGTGGAAGTGTAGGTGGGCGCTCGACCGACGTAGGCAAAGGCGCCAACGCGCTGCAGGCCGAGGCTGCCCGCTTCGAATGCCTGACTGGCAGTCACAAATGTGTCGTAGCCATGGCCGTTCGGGAGACCCACATTGCCATCGTTGCTGCTGAGCAGGGCGATGGAGTACCGCGTGTAATCGTTCTTGGAATGGCCGGAGAGTTCGGCGCCGAGTTGGTTGTCCCCGAGACCGAAGGTGTTCATATCACCTACGGGGGCGAAGTGATAGATCTGGTACAAACCACCGTTACTGGAGAGCGTGAGAATTCGCTTTTCTGAAATGATGTTGTCGAGCTCGAATTTGCCGACTTTGACGTTGAGCCAACTGGTGTGGAGCAAATTGTCGAAGCGCACGTTGGCGGATTCAAAGTGAAACGCTCCCAAGTTGTCCGCGGAAGGCACCAGGAGGAAACTGATGTTTTTGGCGAGCGTGCCCGCGGTGAGGATATCGAGGCCGGATAGATCAAAGCCATGTGTAGTGAGCTGGCCCTCGGCGGTCAAAGTGGTGGCGGGGTTGAAAATGTCGGTTCGGTTGACGCTTTCGCGATGCCAGTTTGGAGTGATGCGGAACGCGACGGGCCAGTAGGCCGCCTGCTGAAAAATAGGGGCATCGCGGTCGTTCATCATCTGATAGCCGTTGTCTTTGAAGTTCTGGCCAAAGTTGTTGAGCTTGGGCCACGCCTCATGACATGCGGAACAGGGCATGCCGTATTTGCGCGCAAAAGCCGGAATGGCGCGCACGTGCACAGACGGTGGTGGGATGGCGATTGCGGAGCGCGTGTCTGCAAGAACAAGGGCGAGAAACAAGAATCCGAAGAGAAGTAAGGAAGGCAGCCAGGAAAGTCTTTGCTTTACTGACCGCGATGGCAGCTTATGCATACCGCCTCCTGTACGTCGCAATTCGATTTGCGCCTAGCAATAGTCATCACGGATTGATGGAACAGGGAGGGGCACAGATACACGCACAGCGTTCAGCTGCGAGCAGCCCGGCAGAAGCGCGGTGCTCGAAACGTGAACTTGCAGCACAGCCTAGGGGATTTGGCCTCGTTCTTTCCCAATAAAGTACGAGAATCAAGTTCCCCGAAGTTCCCTGAACCGAGCGGAATCTACTCCGACAAAAAAACTAATGCAAGTGTTTTGTTATTTTTCTGCAAAATACTTTGTGAGAATATATTTGGCCTGTGTAGTACTAGTTCTGGCACGATTTTTCTGGTGGACAAGCAGCGGCTATGAACGGGATTCCGCAGCGCAAAGGCTTCAGACATTCATGGGAGGGTTGGTTGGGACCAGTCGGCACTGCTTTGAAGATATGCAGGGTTGCCGCGGCATGCCTGCTCTGTGCGGCCCCCTATGCGTGGGCAAAAGAGCGGGATGTGCCGGGTGCCGGGCTGGTCATGGAATTTTCGGCTTCGTACGACAACGCACTTCGGGCTCTACAAGAGATCGTGCAAGATCAAACGATTCATGGAACGTACATGTACGATCGGGAAAAGACGCTGACGGGAGCAGTGACGGCGGAATCGACACCACTTTTTGACCGCTGGGAAGGCGGCGGAAAAGTATTCTACAAAATTCGCACGGAAGTAATTGCGCCGCGGCATTTTCTGGACAGCGCGGACTTGGGCACTATTGCCGTCCGATATGTGCTAACGAGCGTGAACCCGGAACGAATGCGTCTGCGGATCGACGCAATTTTTATGGAGAAGGCGCACCGCGCCGCGCACGCATCCGACGGCACCGTAGAGAGTAGCGAGTACAAAGTTATACAGGATCGATTGCAAGCAATTCAGTTTGCGGAGCAAGAGGCTGCGGATGCGGAGCAGCACCGCGAGAGCATTGCGCTCGCGCAGCAAAGTTTGCTTCGGCAGCGCCAAGACGAGAGCACACAATTGGCTGCCGCGCAGACCTCAGTGCAAGATCTAGAACACCGTGTAGACGCGCTGCGCCATGAATTGGAGCGCCGCGTGAAAGCTCCTGGAGCGAGTTTGAAGGCGGCACCCTTTCATTCCGCAGCTAATTTAGCCGAGTTGGCAGCCTATACCGAGGTTGTTGTAGCGATCGTGACACCGCACTGGCTCGGCGTTGAGACTCCGCAAGGGCAGCGCGGGTGGTTGCCCGTCGAACAGTTGGAATTCCTTCCATGAAAACGCGGGTTTCGCCTTTGCGATTTCTGCGGCTTGCTATAGTCCTGCTTTTTAGCACTTGGACTCCTGCTATGTTGTGCGGACAGGCGGTTCCGTATGCTCGCACATTTCCCAAATCGAAAGAAGAAGTAGAAGCGGTGCTGAAGGAAATGCAAGCGTATGCCGGACAGAAACTGCCGATCGTGGATGGCTTTGTTGCTGTCGGCGATGAGCCGCTCAGCCGATATGAGCGAGCGTTTTACCAGTTCTCAGTAGACCTTGTGCCGAACGGGCCTGGCGCAACGATTGTCCGTCTGACGGCGAAAATCACGGCTTGGTACGCGGATCGCGATCCATCCAAATCGGGTTACCAGGTGCTGCCTTCGAATGGCAGGCTTGAATTGGACTTACTCGACCGGCTCAGCGACAAACTCGGCGGAAAGCCTTTGGTTTCTATTTCACGGTCAAGTGTCCTGGCGCCCACGCCAAAGCTCGATCTTCATACTGCTTCCTCGGGAGACTACGTGCCTTCAGGCAAGACGGCTTCCGCCGGATCGGCGCCCGATTCAGGCAAAGACGAAATTTCGGCTCTGCGCCGCAAACGCGAAGCGGAAGAAAAACGCGCGCAGCAGCTCGATGCCGAACTGCAGAGCTTGCAGGAAATTCAGCGCAACCAGGCGCGTCCCGGGAATCTTGTGGCAGTGAAGAAATCTGGCACGCCCGTTTTTGCCAAGCCAGCGACTGGATCTCGCGTTCTGTTCACCGCCGTTGCGAACGATGAGTTCGAGCTCATCGACGCAGAAGGCGAGTGGATTCACGTCCAGATTTCCGGTGCGTCCCGCGGTTACATCCACCGAACTAGCTTGGAATTACCAGCGCTTCTCGCCGCACGACTAAAACCGCCGAATATATCAGCTCCCGACGACAAGGAAGCGGCCTTTCGTGTCGCGCGAGAAGAAACTGGTGTGTTCCCAGGTAATTGGGACTCACTGGGCGGGAAAACGGTGAAGATCTACACGGTACAGCCAGTCTCTTCACAGTCGAAGGAAACCCACGCAACCGCCAAGCTCGATTTTGCGGCATCGCTCTTCCGCAGATATTCTCGCGCATCCACGGCGACGGCAGATTCAGTTCAAGGCATCGTTGTCATTTTCGACTCAGCGGACGGCGGAATTGTAGCCAGCACAGTGTCCACGGCACAGGAGTTCGCAAATGGCTCGCTTTCGCCCGAGGCCTTCTGGAGGAAGTGCTATACGGATCCTCCAGATGCGTTCCATTAACGATTCCAACTCAGATGGGTTCGCCGCTGGCCTGATAACGTCCACGGCACGTCAAAATTCAGTTTGCGTTTGCAGCTGATCTCGTAGCTCCGTTCGATGCGAAGGACTACACCTTCACTGCAAAACCAAAGTATTGATTCGCTTGGGCACTTCTCCCACCGGTATCACGGCTATCGACTTCAGTGTCTTTGTGTCGATCGCCGACACTGAGCGAGCGGCGGAATTCGAAACATAAACTGTTCGGCTGTCGGGTGTGAAGGTGATCCACTCGGGAACTGCGCTGGTGGGTGCATGTCCAAACGGATGTACCAGCGGCAACGGGGAATAGCCGATTACCTTGAGCTCGGGTAGGGAGTACGCAAAGACGGCGTTCGCAAATGAGCTATTGACCCATAGGGATTTGCCGTCGGGCGCAACGCCGATGCCGTGGCTGGGAGTACCGGTTCGTCCTTCTGCGACACCGAAGCCTGCGGGCTTTTTGGGCAAAGTGATGCGAGCCACTTCGGCGCGCTTGGCGAAATCGACGACCGCGAATCCGTGCAAGCCGGAGAGCTCGACGAAGATACGGTGCGTTGATCCATCGGGATTTGCTTCAAAGGCCATCGGGCGGACGCCGCGATCGAATTGTACTTCCCAGGCGATTTGGTCCGTCTCGAGGTCGATAACGGTTGCAGATTTGGACTCGAGGGAGCCAACTACAGCGTATTTACCGTCGGGGGTGACGTAGATGTTGTGAACGCTGCGATTGATGGGGATGGTCTTGACGCGGGCTAGCGAGTCTGTGTCGATCACGTCGACCGCGCCGGGCAGTGTGCGGATGCCAACCAACACGCGGCGGCCATCCTTGGTTATGGTTAGGTTATTTGGGCGTGCGCTGAGGGCTACCTTTTTTACGATTTGTCCGGTCGTGCGATCCACCACGTCCAGCACACTTTCTGATTCATTGCTTACATAAACGCGCGTGCCGTCGGGCGAGAAGTTGACTCCGTGGGGCAACTCGATCCCGCCGATCACCTGCACAACTTTGTTAGTCACGGGGTCAACGACATCGATTGTGTCCGCGGCGCTGTTTGTAATGTAAATGAGCGAGCGCGGCGTTGGCGTAGGCTCGGAAGTGGGCCGGGCGCCGCGCACCCAATCCGACAGTGCGACCCAATCGGGATCGTTCTGCGATGCAAACTGTCTGCCGCCCGAATGGAATGGGTCACCACCGGCGTCGGGCGCAAGGGGATGGATCAAGAGCAGGCTCGAAGTCGGATCGCCTGGGGCGACCAATTGCGAGACGGTTTGGAAATTGCGGCGCGATTGCTCTTCGTTCCAATCCGCGGCGCCCGGCGATAACTTTTCCAGGCGGAAAATTCTACTGGATTCCGTGTGACAACCATAGCAGCGGGCGTGGCCTGGGCGCTCTTTCAAGAAAATAGGCTGTACTTCGGACTTGAAGCGCTGAAAATCGAGAGCTTCCGATGTGGGTGTGGGATGAGTATCTGGTCTTGCATTTGACGCTGCCGCGACGCCCTGCAGAATCCAGCCAGCCGATTCTTTCGCTATGGCATAGCTGCTACTGACAATAGTCGCGAATGCTAGAAACAGCCTCGCTTTGGTTGCCGCGGACATTCGCACGATGTGAGAACTCCTGGAAATCTTGCGCTCTTAGCGCCCGTACACCAACAAGCGAAACGTGCCAGAGACTGGCGTCGGTTGTGGCTTTGGTTGTTCCGCGGTAGGAGGCGCGGCTGGAGTAAAGTCGGCTGTGTCGATGAAGAGCTTGTGCGTTTTGGGGTCGAGCGCCATATTGCGCGCGCCGAATTCGGTTTTCACGGTCTCGACGACGCTGAATTTGTCGGGGCTGTCTTCATGGAAGACGTGCAGGGTGCCTTCGCGCGTAGCCGTAAACAAGAGGCCAGTCTCCGGCTCGTAGAGGTTGGTATCGACTCCAGAGCCGATAGGGAATGTTTGAACAACCTTGCCAGTATCTGCATCCATGATTGCGAGCACTTTGTTGCGGCCGCCGATAAACAGGCGTCGGTGCTGGACGTCCATGTCCATGGCCGTGGCTTCCTCGGCGGGAGCGATGGGCCAGCGTGCCTTTACGGTATTTGCGCGAGAGTCGAGGGCGACGACCTCGTTTTTGTCCTCGAGATTGTCGTAGATCATTCCCTTGCCATCGGCGACGGCGTATTCCGGCCGACCGCCCATTGGTATGGTGGCGACGACGGTGAGAGAGTTCGGATCGATGACGGAGGCGTCGTTGGTCTTGCCGTTCATGGCGAAAACATGTTTGGAAGCGGAATCGTAGATGATGCAGTCGGGATTGCCGCCAGTTTTAATGTGATTGGTGACCTTCAGTGTCTTTAGATCGAAAACGAGAACCTCGTCCGCACCGCCGTCGCTGATGAAACCGCGGCCAAGGTCGCTAACCAAGGCGATGCCGTGAACTCTCTTCAGGTCGGGAATGCTGCCCACGACCGCGCCGCTATCGGCGTCGACGATCTTGACTTCGGTATTGTGCGAAATGTATAGGTGGCGAGTCGCGGGATCGAAGGTGATGTAATCCCAATATTCTTTGCCGCCCGGCGCTGCGCTGAGATCGTACTTCTTGAGCAAATGATACCCGCCCTCGGGTACGCGAGCGAGCGCGAGCCCTCCGAGCGCCAGAACGACACCGTAAGCAGCAATCCGAAACACCTTGAAAAACTTCACCGAGAGCCTCCCTTGGTTTCTTGGGAACCGCATATTTAACCCAGTAGTTTTCCTACTGAGGTAGTGACATCAGCAACCGGTGCTCCGGCTACCGGTGGTTCTTGCCGCGCACACTCGACAACTAAAAGATTATTTTTATCGCGAACTGGATCTGCCGCTCCGGGATAGTCGTTCTTACCAGGGCACCCGCTGTCGAGCCGGCCAGGGAAGTTCCGTCTGCTTTGAATATGTCGGTATTGCCGTCACCCGGGCCCGGCGGAGCAAAGTTCGCATGATTGAGAATGTTGAACATTTCAGCCCGGAACTGCACGTTGAAATTTTCCGAAATTCTCCTGATGTGGTTGTTCTTGAATACAGAGAAGTCGAGACTCATTATGCCCGGGCCGATCAAGCTGTTGCGGCCTGCATTCCCACGGAGGTTGAAGCATGCCAGCGGTGGAAGACCTAGAGTCTGAAAGTCCTTGATTGGGTCCTGGATATAAACGCCCAGGCTTGGTGGCCTCCGATCACAATTGACGTTCCAGAACGCCAGGTCTGGGGCCGTTGGCACGCCGAAGCATTCGGTCTTAACGTAATTATTCGGGTTGCCGGGATTGGTCAGCGAACCGCAGCCAGATCCGCCTAGCCGGTTCGGAAATGCGAAATCGTCGCTGCTATTGGAATTGGATGGGTCGCCGCCCGTGCCCCATGTTGGGGTAAACGGTACACCGTCGCTTGCGGTGAATATGGTTCCGAGTTCCCATCCATCCGTCATCCATCGAACAGGACCAGAGAACGACTTCGCCGTAGGCACTTCCCAGGTTCCGTTGATCACTAGGGTGCGTCCCACGTTGTAATCTGAGAGGCCGCGGGTCAACTTCATGTCGAACCAATCCAAGCTCGAAATCGAATTTCCGAACGCGTCGCCCGCTAGCGTTGCAGAACTCGTGTCAGTACTCTTGCCCCATGTGTAGGTGCCCTGCATTTGAAAGCCATGGCTCATGCGTTTTGCCAACTGCAGTTCAAGGGCGTTGAAATAAGAGCGCCCTTGGTAAAACATTCCCCTGATAGAGCCAAAGTGACCGTTGATGGGATCCGAAGGCGCGCCATAATTGGAATTAGGGTCATTAGGATCCCCAGTAGGATCAAACGGCCAGACATAGCCAGCCGAGGTCTTAGTGGGAATGACGAGGTTGGCCTCGTCAACGCGGAAGGGCTGATGTACACCGCGCGATCCGACGTAAGCAGCCATTGCCGCTAGGCTAGACGTAAGCTGGTACTGCACATTGAGGTTCCATTGCGTCACGTAATTGCGCTTAGGATTGGGATCTGTGTAGGTTGCGCGCAACTTGTTAGCGGGGAATGTGGACGGGAGTCCCGAGAAAAAGCTTATCGGCGTCGCTGCCGTATTCTTAAGCACCGTGTACTGAAAGAAAGGAGTTGCTTGGGTCACGAGAAGAATGAACTCATACGGCAGAGGTTCGACGTCAAACAACCCCACGCCGCCGCGAACCGCCATTTTTCCGTTGCGAAATGGATCCCAAGCAAAGCCTATGCGGGGTTCAAAGTTCTTCGTTGTCGGATTGCTGGCAAAAAAAGGTTCGCCAAGGTGGGGAGTCCCGGAAGTGATATCGCGCAGATTAGAAAGCTTGCCGTTAATTTCGGTCGGTATCGTCGCCATTTCATAACGGAGGCCCAGGTTCAGCGTCAGATTCGCTTTCCAGCGCCAGTCATCTTGCACGTAGGCGCCAAAGAGCGTCTGACGAAGATCGCGCGGCGTAAGGGAGCTGGCGATGCCGCCTTGAAACTTCGTCGGTTGGTTTGTCAAAAAATTCTCCGGGCTATCGAAAAACCAGATCCCGTTAGGATCAGTTAGTGCAGTAACTTGAAGGAACATGCGTTCAGCGGCCACTCCAAACTTGATGGTGTGAGTGCCGCGGGTAAGGAACGCGTCGTCATAGCCCTGGAATGAATTCCAGCGGTACAGATAAGTGGGCAGTCCGCCGACCCCTCCGGGGAGTGAGCTGAGGCCATTGATATTTACGAAGCTGGCGTTCCTGCCCGCAAAGGCGCCGAGGGAGGTATCTGCCGCCGCCGGGTTGATTGCCTTGACGCTCGCGTCATTGTCAACGTTTTCGTGATTGTAGCCGAATCGCACCGCGTTCACAAAGCTGGGCGTGAAGCTATGAGTCTCCTCAACCGCAACGATCTGTCTGGAGGAGAGAGTATTTAGTCCGACGTTTCCAAAGGAATCCGGAGAACTATAAGGTGTGCGGTCGAAAAGGTAGGTGCCAAACAAACTGTCTCGGTCGGAGAACTTGTGATCAACGCGAGTGGTAACAAAATTCTCGTTTATGACTTGCTGCCCCGAAAAAGTGAATAGGGCAGTGTTGCCGTTTCCTTGAACGGGTCCGTTAGGGAGAGGGTAGAGAGCCAGATATTTCTGGGCAGCGGGATCTACGGTCACTGTGTGAGTCTTCGCGGTAGAGGTACATCCGGCCACCTTGTTATTGACGTCGTCTGAAGTGCAGGCCAGGATGCCCTGGCGTGCCGCGGTCGAAAACACGAAGTTGTGACTGGCAATACCTTTCGACTGCCGGATGCCCTCGAAGTCTGCAAAGAAAAACGTGTGATTCTTGATGATCGGGCCGCCAACAGCGCCGCCGAACTGGTTGCGTTTGAACGGTGCTTTTTGAATACCACCAGCGTTTTCAAAAAAGTTAGCCGCGTCCAGAGCGCTATTTCGTAAGAACTCGTAAGCGCTCCCGTGAACTGAGTTTGTTCCAGAGCGCGTGGTAGCGTTGACGACGCCTCCCGAAGTTTTGCCATATTCGGCGGAGTAGTTACTCGTGAGGACGGAAAACTCCTGGATCGCGTCAACTCCGAGATTTCCTCCCAGTACGCTGCCCGGCGCCCCATTGGCATAATCGTTCAGGCTTACGCCATCCAGACGATAGTTGTTTTGCTGTGGCCGCGCGCCGGATATCGTCAACTGTTGACCAAAACCGCGATTACCGCGATCGGCACCGGTTGAAAAGCTCGGCTGAGTTTGAATCGTTTCTACGCCGGGCTGCAGTGCCGCCAAATCAGTCCAGCTGCGTCCATTCAGCGGCAACTCGCGAACTGTGGTCGCGTTGACCGTGGCGCTGATTTCTGAGGAGCTCACTTGCACAGCGGGAGCCTCGGTGGTTACCTGGACGGTGTGCGAGACCGTTCCGACGTGCAAAGCGAGATCGAAGGTTTGCTGCGCACCGACATTCATTGTGATTCCGGTTTTTACTTCGGTATTGAAACCCGTGGCGGTTATCGTGACCTGGTACTCTCCGGGGAGCAGGTTCACGGC
>DATBYP010000298.1:0-2446 GCA_036513675.1 Candidatus Acidiferrum sp. | reverse complement strand
TCGTAAATGTGGCCGTCAGCAATCTGCCAGAATACGTCGTGACCGCTAATTGCGTGATTGAAGAAATATTCGCCGGCTTGCAATCGGCGCCTCGGATGGCGTCGCGCATACACCTCAAAGGCGAACGAGCTGCGGATGACGCCGTTTTGCTTCAGCAAACGCGCTACGGATCTGCTGGATGCCCCGTGCGGCAGATCGACAAACACCCCTGGCACAGCGAAGCCCTGGTATGGGAGTTGGAGGCCATACCATATCCAGGCCGCGGTTGCTCCGGCGGCGAGCAACAGTAGCACGGCGATGATTGCTACGGTTTTCACTTCAGCCCAGCTCCTTTGCGTGGCGACGGTCGATAACCTTACTTATCAATTTTGCCTTGTTTGCGCCGCTTAATCGAATTCCGCAGTGCCGGCGAGAGCTAAACTAGTTACGCTCCCACGCAGCGCAAATGTTGGTGCGGCCGCGCGACTCATATAGATTAGATGTGCCCCGGGTCGCTTTTTGTCGCGCGCCGCTGTTCCAGGTACTCCTTCAAGATCACTGCTGCGGCCACGGCGTCCACAGAGCCTCTGGCAGGCCTACCCTCACCTTTGCCATGGGTTTTCGCATCATGTAACACTCTTCCAGATTGCTCTTCGAGCAAACGTTCCGCTTCCCAACTGGTGAGGCGCTCATCCAGCATGTCCACGGGTAGGCTCAATTGTTTGCGCAGGCGCGCGGCAAATCGCGTGGCTTCCTCCGCCATTTCGCCACGGGTGCCATCGAGGCGGAGAGGCAGCCCGACTACGATTTGGCGGACCCGATGATCACGCGCTAGTTCGCGCAGTCGCCGCATGTCTTCATTGCGGTTGACGCGTTCGAGAGTGAGGAGAGGCCGGGGAAGCTGTGCTTCCAGTTCGGCAATGGCCAAGCCGATACGCGCGCGGCCATAATCGACTGCCAGAATTGTTCCAGCCGGATTGCCGATCTTCGGACCATTCGGTGTCGTGGACATTTCCCTTTTTACGGTTTTCGGCCTCTCGTGCCGTTTTGCCATGGTTCCCAGTAGCCAAGTTGCTTCATTTTTTCGTCCAGCTGCGTCTCTTTCAGCAGCCGGTCCATCTCGGCACGGGATAAACGTTTGCCGAGCGGCTCTGCGCGGTCCGCGATGCCCCAGACTGTAACTGCCGCGAGCGCCGTATTGATCTTCAGCTCGCGGATGTCCACTTTGTCGAAAGTATCGGATGCCGCGTGATAGTTGGGCAGATAGTTCGCTTCGTCCTGCTGGGCGACCAGTGTCGGAACGCCTTCGAGAAAGAAATCCCAGTTATCCGTGCCGATGTCGCCCTCTAGCGTGTGGTGGGTGACGTCCCAAGAGGCGAGCGGCTTGAGGATTTCGCGGACGCCACCCTCTATATCGCCGCGGCCGGTGAGCGAATAACCTGTCGTGCGCCCCACCCCGGAATCGAAGACCACTACAGCACGAATTTTGTCCAACTCCGCGCGATGCGCCCGCGCATATTGCCAGGATCCGTACATGCCTTGCTCTTCCCCGCTAAAGAGCACGAAGCGAATGGTGCGCCGCGGCACCAATCCCGTCGCTTTGATCGCTCGGGCTGCTTCAACGACCAGTGCTGCATTGCAGCCATTGTCGAGCGCGCCTGTGCCCAAATCCCAAGAATCGAGATGCGCCCCCAAAATGACTGCTTCGTCGGGCTTCTCGCGTCCGCGAATTTCGCCAATCACGTTTTCCTGCTCCAGCGCGCCACCAATCTTGTTTGGCATACTGAAGCGCACGCGCACCTTGCCGGGATACGCGGCAATCGTTCGCGCCAGACGCATGGCGTCTTCACGGGCGATGACCGCTTGCGGAATGCGATCTATGGTTCCGTCGCCAGTGTTTGTGTGCCGGTACAGGAGCAGGCGCTCGCGAGCGCCCATCCAGAGAATCGCTGCAGCTCCACGTTTTACCGCACGCTCGATCACTCCGGGCGGCTGCGCGTACTCGTTAAAGAGGTCTGCCCACGTGGCCCCGAGATCCGTATACGCGAGCAAAATTGCCCCTTTCACAGCAGTACCCGCGCGGGCAAAATCTTGTTCGTTGCCATAACCGATATCGATCAGATTGCCTTCGATCCCGCCCGCCGAGGTGGGAGGCGACCAGCCTACCGCGACCAAACGGACCGGAAATCTCACGGGGCCCGACAATTCCAGGCGTGTTTCGCCTTCGCTCCAGGTCATCGGCAATGTGTACTTCTCTGTGTGTACATCCACGCCTTCCGCGCGGAAAGCTGCTATAGCCCATTCGACCGCCTTGGCCATTTCAGGCGATCCAGTTACGCGCCCACCCACTTCATCGGTCAGCCGCCGGAGGTTTTCTTCAATCGGCGAAGGTCCCATCACCTGCGGCAGGATTTTCGCTGCCGCTTCCGCGCATGATGCCTCGGTGGCAGAGCACGCCGCGGCGCCC
>DATBYP010000297.1:0-14686 GCA_036513675.1 Candidatus Acidiferrum sp. | reverse complement strand
TAGTCAGGTGTACCAGCCAACGCGCGAACTGCTTGCCGCGCCGGCTCCTGCCAATGAACAAACAATCTCCGATAGGAACCTCGGGTACATAACTTCTTCTGTGGGCAGGCGTGACATTGTGCTTCCGTTGAGCGATAGAGATCGCCCTGACTAGTGCGCCGCTGCCCTCGATAGTGCAGGGGTTTTCCTTCCGGGCAGTAGTAGGCATTTTCCTTGGGCTCAAACCGGAAGGCATCTCGAGTGAAGCGCCCTCGTGTTTGGTGCTGACGATCGATGACGGGAATGTGGGGTTGAATGTCCCGCTGCAGTAGCCACGCCAGAAACTCTCCGCTTCCATAAGCTTTGTCTGCTGCCAGATTCAGTGGTCGAATTCCGAAGTGGCTTACGCGCTCAAGCATTCGGCGCGCTTGCCAGCATTTCTTGACGGAAGCGAGCGGGCGTAGGCTCGACCGACAAAATCACACGGCTCGTGGTGTCGACCAGATAGTTGTCGTAGTAACCCAGCGTGGCTGGCCCGCTTTTGACCGCCCAGGCAGCATCTGGATCAGTCGTCGATACTTTCTCTTGAGCAATCGGGCGCTGCTCCACATCTGTTACGGGATTTTCTTGCTCTAGTTCTTTCAAGTACTCCTGAACAGTTCGTGAAACTCGTGCGATCTCGGCTAGTCGCTCTCGAGGCACTCGGCTTTGCTGGCTGGCATTGGCTCCCACAAGCGTCCCATCCACCGCCAGATTCTGTCCTTCGACTAAGCCTGCCTCCAAACAACGCTGCACGATCTCTTCAAAGACTTTCCGAAATACACCGGACTGCCGAAATCGACCATGGCGGTTCTTGGAAAACGTGGAGTGGTCGGGAATCTCTTGGTCAAAACTCAAACGCGTGAACCAGCGATAGGCCAGGTGCATCTTTACTTCTTCCATTAAACGCCGTTCGCTGGTGATCCCATAAAGATACCCGACCACCAACAGGCGGAGCAGCACTTCGGGATCGATGGATGGTCGGCCCATCGCGCTGTAGAAACCCTTTAGCTGTTCTCGCACGAAGCTGAAATCGACGTAGCAATCAATCAGTCGGAGCAAGTGATCTGCAGGAATCTGCTCTTCCAAGCGGAAGTAATAAAATAACGACTCTGTCCGTGACTGTTGACCCATCATCGGCGGTGTTCCTCCCTGAAATGCTCAGTAGCACAACAGGGGATAGTCACGGCAAGCAAAATCGCTTCCAAAAACCGACTTTTTCAACAGACTCAGATATGTTTTTGGGCAACGCAGAAAGTGTGAGTCAGTCGCTTCTAATTAGCCTCGATCACAGCCGGAGCGCAGATCAGCACGCGGACGCTGTTTTTTGTTCGAAGCAGAGTCGAAAGAAGAATCAGGCCAGCTAGAGCCTCCTCAGTTGGCTGTCCTTTGATAAACCCCAACGCATCTTTGAACGGTCGCCAAGGATGTGCCAAATCTCTTGGCTAAGGCCCGCAGGCTGGTTTGTTCTCTTGCATAACAGCTAGCGATGGCAGTCCTTGTTTCTATCGTCAACTGGGTGCGTGGAGGCCGGCCAATCCGTTTGCCCTTCGCGCGGGCGTTACGCATGCCCGCCTTCACGCGTTCTACGATGAGCGAACGCTCGAGTTCTGCCACAGCGCCCAGGACGGTGAAGACCATCTTGCCGGTCGGGGTCGAGGTGTCCATTTGTTCTGAGAACGAAACGAAATCGATCCCCAACGCCTTAAACGTCTCCAAAGCGCGGAGCAGGTGAGAGACGGAGCGGGCAAATCTGTCAAAACGCCAAACGCAAACAATGTCAAAGCGGCGTTTGTAGGCCTCGCTCATAAGGCGGTCCAATTCTGGGCGCTTCTCTTTTGTGCCGCTTATGCCAATGTCAACGAACTCGCCCACAAGTCGCCAGCCACGGCGCTCGATGTATTCCTTGAGCTCCCGCGTTTGCATGGCGGTGTCCTGCCCGTGATTCGTGGTGCTGACTCTGGCGTAGATTGCGACGCGAGTGTTCTGGTGGGATAGACTCTGGATAGCCACGTGACACCTCCTATGTGTCATTCGGTCAGAAGCCGTTCGGTGTTATCAGCACCGGGCGGCTTCGTTTTTTCAGCGCCCCTTCCCCTTGGCCTGCCGGGGATAGTTGCGCGGTTTCACTTTCAAAACTCGCGCGAGATCGGCTTCAGTCCATAGCCTGACGCCAGCAGCGCGAATCACGGCTGGTGCTTTAACCTTTTCTCCGGCAATCCACGTCTGCAATGTCTGCCGAGAAACTCCCGCTCGTTTGGCTACCTCCCGCGTAGTGTAAAGTCTCTCACTCATAAACTCCTTTTATCGCACTTTGACAATGCTGTCAAGATGGAGGTAATATTTGGCGAAGGAAAGAGGGGCCCCGGTGGCAGCCGAGGCCGAAGGCAGGTTTTGTGCCATGGAACGAGCATACCTCGCGCCAGAAGCCCACAGCGATGCAGCCACGGTGAGTCCGACAAAGAAACAACAGAAGCTCATCGATGCAATCCTTGGGGCCTCGAAAGAAGCTCAGCCTTCCGAGCCGGCCGATCTGCGCTGGCGCATCCGGTCATTTGCTGGCGATTTGCCTGAGGACAAAATTGAGAGAGTGCAGCGTTCACTAGAAAAACGTATCGAGAAACTAGAAGAGAGCAAAAGGAAAGCAGCGAAGTCCGTACAGCTCACTGACCGCGAGCAGAGAATTTGGCAAGTCATTCAACGAGGGGCTAAGGGTCTACAGTATTGCCGCGAGTTGGACAGCGCAGGAATTACACCCTTGCGGAAGGGCATCTGGAAAGACTGCCCTCGAAAGTATGAGTCGGCCTACCGGCAAGGCGAGCTCTGGCGTCACCGGATTCAGGACGAAAAGTCCAAGGCTCGACGCAAAGCGGAACTCGCGAAACTCGCCAGCGAGTAAATCTATACGCCTCGCAAGAGCCGCATAAAACCTACCTGAAACCGCTCTTTTCGCTCGCTGTGAGTCCTTTCCACGTTTGACACTCCGGCGCCTCACTTCCTACAGTCGCCCACATGCGAACCGACAAACCGCTGCTTGTTTCGATTGCCGAAGCGAGCTTCCAACTCAGTCTCCCAAACGACGAGATCGCCGCGCTCATTCGAGACGGTCAACTGGTCGCTGTGAAGGTCAGAGATCAGGTGCTAGTTGTCTACGACTCGCTAGCCGCCTTTACTCGGCGAGCGCGACGAAACACGGATCCTGACGCCCTTCGGCTCACTCCCCTGGAGCCGCGGCAGCCGCGGCCGTGAGCAAGGAAAACGGATTCGCGCCGATTCGCCGTGGCCTTTGGGAGCACCTCCGCGACGGGCGCATGAGCCATCTTGAGGCTTTGGCGTTCGTCTATATCTGTTCTCAAGCCGACACGCGAACGGGAATCTGGAAAGGCTGCGCCAAGTCCCTAGCTGGCGAGCTAGGGATGAAAGAACGCACAGCGCGGGACGTTCTCGAAAAGATGGAGCATGGGAACTATATCCGGCGCTTTGCCATCCCCGGATTACATTCCTGCTACCCGATTCTGGTGCACAAATTCCTGATAACGCAAGGCGAGCACAATGGCGAGCATTTAAACGCAATAGATTCAAAAAGTCCCGTCGATTTGACGTACTTTTCCCGCGAGCAGGATGGCGAACAGAGTGTCAAGCACGGTGTCGAGCGCAGTGCCGCTCAGAGAAGAATTAAGAATAGAGAGAAGACACAGAATAAGAAAACAGATCATCCGAAAAACGATGATGCTGGCCGGTCCCCTACGTCCTTGCGAGAGAAGGCAAAGGCAGAACTCTTACAGGAACACCCGGAAGAGGCTGCCTACCTAGAAGCAGCCTTGCAGATGATCGAAATCCGAGCCCATAACTCGAACTGCATGCCCAGAACGGTCGGCTACTTCCTGACGGCCTATAAGAATCTGAAAGACTCGGAGAAAGACTGGGAAGTAGTCCAGTGGTATGCCAAGAGCCCACAATCCAGCGACCACTTGCGCCGGGTCAATTCGCTCATCCTTAAGGCCGAGGCACAGAGCAAGAGAACGGGCCGAGAGGTGATTGAGTGCTTTAACGAACTACGCCAAAACCCCCACTGGCATGAAGAGGCAACCGCATAAAATGGCGACCGCGGTCCAATTCGCCAGCCCCCACTGTCAGGAATTATTTTCCTTTTCTGCCCACTTTTTACACTTCCTCGGCAGGCAATTCGGCCAAGCCGCCAGAGAATTTTTAGCGCTCTTTTCAGTGAAACAGGGTGAACGGCACTTCACCTGTGCGGTTCACCCTCCAGTTCACCGTCTCGTTCACCCTATCGGTTTGATAACTAGCTTGTGCATTAAACACTTGGCTATGCCGCAGTGTGTATTTTGGACGTGGCGTGGGCGCGGGGTGGGCTGGAACGACCCCGCCTTTTGCCGCACGGTGCGCCCAAAGGGGTTCTCCGGGGTCGTTCCAGCCCACAGTCGTGGTCGAAAGGTAAGCACGATGCAGATGTCTGCAATCTCGATTCCTTAAATGCTAACCGCGCCCAAACTCGGTCTTGTGCTAGACTCCGCGCCAGCAACGTCATCACCGCCGAGAATAGAGAGCACCATCATTTCCCGGCGACGTTTCCAAACTGGCCGTGTCTATCTGAGAGGCACCAAATGGGTTGGCACGTTCCGAGAATATGAAGCCAACTCCGAGACGGGCAAGCGCGCGAGGCGAACGATCACGTTCGATGAAACTGTGACGTCGAAGCGTGCCGCCGAGAGCGCACTTCAACCTTACCTTGACGCATACAACGCCAAGGCCAAAGAAAACGCCAGGCCGGCACCGCCAAAAGGCGGAAAAACTGTCAGCGTCCTTGTTGGAGAGTGGTCTGACAAGATCCTCCCAAACCGCAAACCTGGGGGAGCGCGTGCCGCTCTTTCGCATATTAGGACGTACATCCTTCCGCTGCTTGGAGAGCTTCACTTGCAAGACTTGAATCTAAGCCAGCATCAATCCTTTGTTACCGCAGTAGGCCAGAGGGTTGACCGTCGAAAAACCGCCGAGAATGTCTATGGCACTCTAGGCTCGATTCTCAACCTGGGCCGCAAGTGGGGATATGCGACTCCCTTAGTCCAAAAGCGTGATGTCGTGTTCCCTGCTGACAAGAAATCTCAGCCGCAGATTTTTTTCTTCGACGCGGATACCGCCGCAAGAGTCATCAATGCCGCAGTGTACCCCTTCAAACTCATGCTGCTGATCGCCGCCGTGTGCGGCCTGCGGATCGGCGAAGTTACCGCCCTGAAAGTCAGTAGCCTCGACTTTCGGCGGAAACTCATCCATATCACCGCCGCCCTAGACTAGATCTGCTCACTAAGCACTTGCACGACTGGCTCACCAAACACTACAAGCCGAACGCTGACGGCTATCTCTTCATCAATTCCAAGGGCAAGCCCTTTAAGTCAGAGAACGTCGTAAGGTCCGGCGTTCATCAGGCAATGGCAAAACTAGGAATTGAAACCCCGAAAGGTACTCATGTCGGCATTCACTGTTTCCGGCATGGGGTCACTTCGGAGTTGCTCGGATCCGGCACCCCGATTCACGTTGTCACCCGGCTCATGCGCCATGCTGACTCAAACGTCACCCTGGAGCACTACGCGCACATCGTTGGCGATGCCGAGCGCGTCGCATCTGAGAAGTTCTCTCAGAGAATCGGGCGGAACATTACTCAATTGGAGTCAGACTCCGAATTGGAGTCAACTTCAGCAGCTAAGACCGCGTGAAGAAAGGACTTGGCGGAAGCGTGTGGGAGTCGAACCCACCATTCCGTCCGCTAAGGACGGAATCGCCGGCTTTGAAGGCCGGGGAAGTCACCGGACCCCTTTCGCCTCCGGGGAAAGTATAGCAGGCACAAAAGAACGCCTATGCGCGCACGGATCTGCGCCGTAGCACGCTGCCCCGCTACAAAGAGGTGTCGTGGGAGGGAACAGCTCGTTCGCTCGGCTACTGGGTTGCGTGCGCGGGTTCTACTGCGGCGCGCTGCGTTCGAATCAAGGCGGCGACCAAATCGTAGAGGGCCGGGCTAGTGCAGACTTCGTAGTACGGATGCGATGAGGGCACGCCGATTTTGCCGTCGGGGAGGAGCTGGCGGGCAAGGCCTTTGCGGAGAACTAAGAGCTCCACCGAATCGCCGAGCGGAACTTCGCCGAAATACAGCCTGACGTTTTCTTTTCCCCAGGGCATGTCGAGCTTGGTCTCGATGGAGTCGAGTGAGATTTCCTCGGACAATTTCTGAAAACCTTCTTCGTTCAATTCAATTCCGTTCATGTTAAAGCGAACGAGGAACTCGTCGAGTTCTTCGGCGGAGGCGCCTTCCATGGCGTTCAGAAACTGGAAAACGGAGAAATGGGTTTTTTGCCCGCCCAGCAGACGCTTCGCAAGCTTGGCACAGCCGGACAGGCGGTCGGAGAGATTCAGGGCCTTCGAAATCATGATGCGTGAATCGCCATCAGCCCAGTAAGTAGGGGCAGACCCTTGAAAAGCGACGCCAATACCAAGCTCCAGTGCGGGAAGATCGCTGCGGGACGCGCGATCGTTGTAGGAATTGCAGACGATTAGGATCTGGCGCGAGAGACTACAAGCTTTGGCAACAGCGCGGGCGTACGCGAGATTGGACTCGGTTTCGAAAATAGCGAGAATAACGGCGTCGCCTTCGATGAAAACTTTTTTGGCGTTGAAGCGATCGAGCAGTTTCTTCACGGGCTCGTGCAAATTCAAGCTGAAGTGAGACGCGGGACTCAAGCCGCGCGAGAGGAGGTCCTGGGTCATTTTCGTCGAGCCGCGCACGTCGGCTTTGATGATGACGTGAGAAACGACCTGGTCCTGCTGCGGCTTGGCTTCATCCTGCAAAACGCATTCGTACAGGCGATTGTTTAAGCGGGAGAGCTCGCGGGCTTGTTCCGTAGTGACGAGATTGATGCGCTCCATGCAGGTGGTCAGGTGATCGGAATCGCGAAGTTCGCGGCGAAGGCGCAGGAAATCCACTGCGAAACGCAAAACAAAGGCTTGCATCTCTTCCCGAGAATAGCGGTGAATCTTACGGGAGAGTTCCTCGATAGGCTTGAGCGAGAGCTTGCGGGCGGGGACTTGTTTCAGCACATGCTCGACGCGCTTCATTTCTTCCTTGAAGACGAGGGCTTTGCGAAGCTGCTGAAGGTGAACGGGTGGGCTGTAGTCCTGAGCGATGGGCCGAACCTCGTAACTCGCCAGCACGTGATAGAGAATTTCCTGCTGCTCAAGCCGTTCGAGTAGTTGGGCCAGCATCTGCGCGCGCAATGAGCGGTTGGCTTCGGAAGCGAACAAGGGATCGAAGAGACGCTGCGCGTTTTCGGGCTCGTTCAGATACTCGTCGATGCGGCCCTTGTGTTCCTTGGCGAGGAAATCAATCTTTTGCTTGGCGGCGTCAATCTGCGGGCCGAGTTCTTCAAGCTTGTATTCCTGATGTTTGAGGCGCTGCTCGACATCGCTTAGCGAAGCTTTCAGATCGGAGTCGCTAGATGAACTGAGAATCTTGTTCAGAAAAGCGCCGCGGTCCATACGCTTGAGGAAACTTTCGCGCTGCTCTTCGAGATTTGCGATCTCGTTGCGCATGGCTTGCGCTTGATCGAGCAACTCGGCGCTCATTTTTCTAGCTTCGGCGTAGGCCGGATCTTCGCTGACGGTGACGCCGGCCTCGCGCAGGAATTCGTGAAAGAGCGCATCCATGACCTCGAAGCGATCCGGGTCGCGCACGTAATTGCCGAGCAGGACGTAGTTTTCGAGAAAAAATCTGTCATCCTTGCCGCCATCGAGAAAGATGAGGCGGTTTTTCAGTAGCTCGTAAAATGGCGCGAAATCTTCGCCAAAGAGAGCCCGGCGTGCTTTGCAGACGACGTTTTCTTCCGCGTCAGCGACCATCTGCGCGACTTGCTGACCGACAACTCGGACCACCCGGCGCCGCGAGCTTTGTAATTCCGAAAGCTTTGCTTTGATCACGTGGGCCTGCTGGCTACGTTCAAAATGCTCGCCACGCTGGCGAACCCATTCCTTGCCTTCGAGGATTAGGTTGGCAAACTGATTGCCGATTTCGAGAGTGAGAAATTTCAGTAGCGCGAGGCGAAAGACAAGGTCTATTTCGATATTTTTGTGAAATTTCGCCTGAGTGACCGCGCTCTGCATGAAATCGGTGAGCAATTTGCGGAAGGTAGTGTGGTCGGGGCCCTTGACGGCGCGTAGCTCGGTGCCGGCTACGTAAGAGCCTTTGGTGTGCTGGCGGATGAGGTCGAATAGGTATTCGCGCGCGGCCTGGACAAATCTGGGGCTCAAGAACACATCGTGGTGGATGTTGTCCACGCCGATGGCCAGCGACCCCATGGGGATCGTGGTGTTGTAGCTCGTGAGTTCGATCCGGGCCGCTTCTGTCGCGTTTGGCGTGAGAATGCTGTTGACCATGACCTCGCCGGAAGGGCTGTTTTTAAACTAGCAGCAGGACGAGGGAGGGGCAAGAATTGGCGCGGGGATGGTAGCTAGATAGTAAGGGGAAGTCCAAGGGTTGACCCTGCTCGAGCGGGAACGCTCTCCCGACTCGCTGCGGACGCCGCCGCAGGATACCGGCCTTACAGAAAAGATGAATTTCTTGGTTTTGTGGCAGTTGGGCCGCGGAACTGCTGCGCCCTACGCGGTGTCCACCGTGATGCGGCGGGCGTCGCCGCCCAGATGGTCGAGGCGGAGGCGGAATTGGGGCCAGGGGGATGGCAGGGGGAAGCGCTCGGACCACTCGAGGATTACAACGGCGGGTTTCGCGAAGACATCTTCGAGACCGAGCGTTTCGAAATCGTGAAAGCTTTCGATGCGGTAGAGATCGGCGTGGTAGACCTTGCCGGCGTCGGCGGTCCCGTAGACGTGAACCAGAGTAAACGTGGGGCTGGTTACCTCGTCTTCGGCGGCTGCGCCGAGTCCCGCAACGATGCCTTTGGTGAGTGTGGTTTTGCCGCTGCCGAGATCTCCACTAAGAAGAACGAGCACAGGAGGCTGCAGGCGCTTGGCGAATTCCCTGCCCCACCGCGTGGTTTCTTCGGCGGAGTGCGTGACGACTTCTTCACTCACGCGCTTGCAGCTCCTGAAGGAGTTGGTGTCGCGCGTGGGGCACGGCGTCGGCAACTTCGGTGGCGAGCAGGCCTGACTCGTCGGTATTCTTTGTAGCGAATTCGGCGGCTTTGCCGTGTAAGTAGATGCCGAGGGCGAGAACGCGCGTCCAGTCATCGGTTTTGAATTGCGCCGTGAGCGCGGCAAGCACCCCAGTCAGGACATCGCCTGAGCCGCCTTTTGCGAGGGCTGGATTGCCGGATGTGTTGACGAAGATTGGGCCGTTAGGAGCTGCGATGATGGTGTGCGAGCCTTTGAGGATGACGTGAGCGTTCCAGCGGCGGGCGGCGTCTTGTGCGGCTTTAACACGATCTTCTTGCACATTTTTTGTGGAGGAGTTGAGCAATCGCGCCATTTCGCCGGGGTGCGGCGTGATGGTGAGGAATTTGGTTTTGCGGTCGCTCAGAGTCTCAGGTTTTTCGGCGAAGGCATTTAAGCCATCGGCATCCAGGATTACAGGTTTATAGGTTTGCCGCACGACAGAGCGAATGAAGGTCTGCGTTTCAGAGTACGTCCCGAGACCTGGACCAATGGCGAGAACCGTTTTTCCTTCTTCCAGCCGTGCAAAACGGAACTTGGTTTCCTTCATGAGGCGATCGAAGGCTTCAGAAGGAATCTCCGTCATTTTGTTTGGCAGGGCCGGCCCCTCTGCGATATTGCGCATAGAGGCGGTGCCTTCTTGGGTTGACGCCAGCGGCTCGGTCATGATCTCAGGATGGGCAGAGGCCACAATGGAAAGCACAACGTCGGGAGTTGCGACGGTCACTAACCCTGCCCCGGAGCGCAGCGCGGCATAGCCTGCCATTACAGCGGCACCGGACTTGCCAAGTGAACCGGCCACTACCAATACATGTCCGTACAAACCTTTGTGCGAATCGACGTTGCGGACGAGCGGAAGTTGCGCGAACTCTTGCGGCTCGACCCAGCGCAGCGGACTTTTCCCGATCTCTTCGATGAGCGAAGCCGGGGAACCAACGTCCGCAACTTCGAGTATGCCGACGGTGGCGGAATCGCGCGAGATAAGCTGACCCGGCTTTGGCGCGGTGAAGGTCACGGTTTTGTGCCCATACAGAGCGGGGCCTTCCGCGGGCTGACCGTCGGAAGGCAGACCGGAAGGCGTATCGACGGCTAATATGAGAGCCGGCCAGACGGCTGTGGCATTCTTCGACTGGCGATTGATGGCCGAGATTGCTTTCGCAATGACACCCGTGGCGGCTCCGCGAAAACCTGTGCCGAAAATGGCGTCGACGATTATGTCGGCTTTGGAGATTTCGGGCCACGCCGTTTCCCAAGCGGCCTCACTGGCAATGGAAATTACATGATTGCCGGTCGCCGTCCAGCGCTGCAGATTTGTGGCGGCATCCCCGCGTAAATCCTGCGGCTCAGAAAATAGATAGACCATGACCTTTACCTTAGAGCCCAAAGACTGTAAGTGCCGCGCGGCAACCAAGCCGTCACCGCCATTGTTGCCTTTGCCGCATAGGACAGCAATTTTTCTCGGCTTGGTGGTGGCTCGATCAACAGCGTTCTGAGCGGCGCCGGCCACGCGGCTGCCTGCAGCCTCCATGAGCTGAAGGCTGGGGATGCCGTAGCGCTCGGTGGTCAAGCGGTCGACCTCGCGCATTTCGGCGGCGGTGAGAACTTTCATGGCAACAGTGGACTAGACAGCAGAAAAAAAGTCAAAAGCGCGCGGCGACAAATCAAAGCATCCAGCCGCCGCTGACGTTGACGACCTGGCCCGTGACGTATTCGGCTTCTTCCGAAGCGAAAAAGGCGACGGCGGCGGCGACGTCCTCCACGGTAGGCGGGCGGCCGATGGGAAAACGCGCGTCGCGAATGCGGCGGGCCTCTTCGCGGGTCAATTCCTTCTCATCGATGCTGGAAGGATTGACGACGTTGACGGTAATTCCGTTCTTGGCTTCTTCCAATGCCAGCGAGCGCGAAAGTGCAACCACGGCGGCCTTGGCTGCGGCGTAAGCGGAAATTTTCGCCTGCCCGAATGCGCGCTCGGCGCCGACAGCGCCGAGGTTGATGATGCGTCCCCAGCGGCCGCGGCGCATGTATGGTAGGGCGGCGCGGCACATGTACAGCACGCTCATCAGATTCGAGGAAAAAATGCTTTGCCAATCTTCGAGCGAAGACTCGGCGAGCGTGCCCCAACGAAAATCGCCGACATTGTTGACGACTAGATCGATGCGGCCAAAACGATCGGCGACGGTGCGTACGAGCTGCTCGGCGCGAGGCGCGTCGGTGATGTCCGTTTCAACGGCGACGCAATCGGCACCGCTGGCCTGCAGTTGCAGAAGCGTCTGCTGCGCGGCGGCTTTGTTCGTGCGGTAAGCAATCGCCACGCGCGCACCATCTTTCGCCAGGCGAATCGCGATACCGCGGCCGATGCCCCGGCTGCCACCCGTAACTAGTGCCACGCGATTACGAAGGGACATCCCTCTCCTCAAATGATGCTTGGGAAAGCATGCCAGTATAGCGCAGGTGGCGCAGAGTCCCGGAGCGTTTGCAAGAGCGACGAACTCTATCTCTCAATGTGGGAAAGAGAGATGCCATACGTAAAGGAGACCGTCGGTCTGCGAAGCTAGGAGAGAGCCATCTGGCGAGAGCGCGAAGGCCAGTTTATGTTGAGGCAGCGGGGATACGGGCAGAGAGAAGACGATCTTTTTGTCCGTCAGATCATATACGCAGAGCTCCATATTTTTAACATGGGTAGGCGAATCTTCGGCTTTGGCACGAGCAAACGCGAAGCGCCGCCCGTCGCGCGAGGGTTGCACCTCTCCTCCAAAGCGATACTCCGGGGCGTACAGGTCAGCAATCTTGCGGCCAGCCGTGATGAGCATGAGATGCGAACAGTCGCCGGTCACGGCCATGACAGAGTTGCTTACAAAGGCGGCAGACTTGCAACGCGACTCGGCGATATCTTCAGCCATGCCGCTGGTTTGCTCAAATAGCCGGGGAGATTTGGGCGGCGCGGAATCATCGGCCCTGTACACGAAGAGGCGCAATGGAACTTCGAAGGCCCCTGCAAGCGAATAGACAACTTCCGTATCGGAAACAGTTTCGTCTCGGTGCCCGGGCGTCACTTTGAGTTTCTTCGAAGCGAGGGAGGCGGGGTCAAGCACATCAATTCTTGTGAGCCAGCCACGCTTCGCATCGAGGGCTTCCTGAAATTCGTAAACCGCGCGGCCGCTCGGAGACACCGTAAAGCGAGCAGGAATATCTCCCGGCACGTCCATATTCTTCTTTAGAACTTCTTGGAGTTCATTGGAATACAGCCGTACCCACTCTCCATCCTGAACGAAGAAGCTTCCGTCGTGGAACGCCTGAAGCGTAGTCGAATTTCCTGCGTTTCCCCAAGTTCGTTGGTCGCGCACGCGCCCAGTCGACGGGTCAAGAAAAACGGTGTGGAACACAACCTCACTGCCCGGAGTCCCGTCTCGCCGGGAGAGGCCTGGGTGTTCGTTCTTCTTGAAGAAAGACACAGCGAGAGTCTGGTCATCGAGAAACGTGTCAGCACCACGCAGGAAACTGTAGTAGCGAAGATCCCGTTCGGCGACTGGAGGGAGATAGCCAAAAGTCCGCAAGTCAAGAGATAGGATGGGAGCGCGGTCGTCCGCGGAGAAAAGCGAAACGACGGGAAATGAGACCACACTGGAAAGCAGCAAGATCCGCGTTAACCATCTCATTGGGGTTTTCCTCTGCGAGCTTAATTGAACCACTATCGCAAGCGGGCAACGATTACGGTCATGTCGTCTGCTTGCTCGGGAGTGCCGGCCCACTCTTCGGCGGCGGTCATTAGGGATTCGGCCACAACGTGCGGGGACGCACCTTGCACGTGGACGGCGGCTTGTTGCAGGCGGCGAATGCCGAATTCCTCGCCGTAGACGTTTTCGGGCTCGACCAGACCATCGCTGTAGCCCACGAGAAGCGAATCTGGCGCCACGATCACGGAGCCTTCCTCGTAGCAGTAGTCCTCGATGACACCAAGGACCATGCCACCTTTATCGAGGTGAAGAGCGGAATCTTTGCAGATGAGGAACGAGGGAAGATGCCCCGCGTTGGTATAGCGCAAGTTGCGCGTTGCGCTGTCGTAGACGGCGATGAAGAACGTGGCAAAGCGATCGTCGCCGGTGTTGCGCACCAGATGCTTGTTGAGCCGGGAGACGAGCTCGGCGGTACTCATGTGCTCGCTGCCGTCGACCAACACCTGGCTGCGCAGAGCTGCTTGCAAGCTGGCCATCAGCAGCGCGGCGGAAATCCCCTTGCCGGAAATATCGGCGATGGCGATGGCCAGGTGCGTGGGGCTGAGCTGAATGAAATCGTAATAGTCGCCGCTGACCGCCCGCGCGGCTTTGCAGATGGCTTCAATTTCGACACCTGGAACGTGCGGCAATGTTCTCGGAAAAAGTTGGTCCTGCACTTCGCGAGCGATGGAGATTTCATTTTCGAGGCGCTGGCGCTGCCTTTGCTCTTCGATCAGGCCGCTGATCGAGCCGGTCATCAGGTTGAACGATTCACCAAGAACGCCGAGCTGGTCACGCCGTTCGATGCGCACGCGATGCGAAAGGTCGCCGGCCTGCACATATTGCGTGGCGCGGTAGAGCTCGTCCACAGCCTTTGTGATTTGCCGGGTGAGAACCATCCCAGTAATAAACGCGCCAGCCCAAATCAGCAAAAATGCGATCAGGATCAGCACAAAAGCAATGAGATACGTGTCTCGCAGCTCGCCCAGGGAGCTGAACATGCGGCCACTCAATTGGGAGGGCCGAGCGTTGAAGACGGCGAGCACAGGGTGCACGGGATCCACCGCGCCGTCTGCTCCGACGTAGGCTGAATCCAGGCGAGAGACTACGTCCACCGGAGAATCGATCCAGAGCATTGCGGGCTGCAGAGATCGATTGCGCGCGACGATGCGGCGAGTCGTTTCATATTGAACGCTGTTCGTCGTGTACAGCACACCGTGGCGGGGGCCGCCCGCGTAGCGGCGCATCAAATTGAGCTGAATAGCGCCCAAATCGGGCGCGACGGTGGCGAGAAGATACTCCGTTATTGGCACGCGAAGCGTCACGACCCGAACGCCGCGAGGTCCTTCCATCGCGCGGATGCTGACTATGGAAAGGGCATCGTGGTACGCCCCGGACTCATCGGCTTCTGGTTGCTGTAACAGTCCGGCGAAGAAACTGCGGGGCGTGAGCTTGTGCAAGAGCGTGGCGTCGTTCGAGAATTCGATCTTCAGACCGGGAAGCTCGTGGTCGTGCACGGAATGCGATTGCGCGGCGAGGATGAGCTCCATCCCGCCCTCGGTCACACCCGGCGGAAGCGTCGCATGAGCGGCCGCGATGTGCTCCGCAATATCGGCCAGCATGTCTTTGCGGCGCTGAACGTCTTCGTAGAGAAGATAGGAAGCGAGCTGCGAATACAGAATACCGGCGGAACGGACGGCGAGGGTCACAAGCAACAAGACGGGAACAACGGCGATAAAGAGTCCCGCAACGATGAGGCGATTGCGCAAACTCCAGAGCAAGCG
>DATBYP010000296.1:0-7357 GCA_036513675.1 Candidatus Acidiferrum sp. | reverse complement strand
GCGGCGAGCGTCGGGAAGTCCTGCAAAGATATCGATCACATTTCTTATTGCAGACTTGCCTGACTGGCACCGAGCTTTGTGCTGCGCTAAATATGGCCTTTGAAAAATCATCGGGAGAGATTCTGGGCTGGCTCGAGCCGGGCGACATGTTCCACACCAATGGGCTGCACGTGATCGGGAGTGTCTTCGCGTCTTTCCCCGACATTGAGTGGATCACCGGGCGGCCTTTTAATTTCAGTCCAAGTGGCATGCCAACAGGCTTGAAGCATTTGGAGCGCTGGTCGCGCATTCGTTTCTTGGCTGGCGGGAATAAATACATTCATCGCGAAACAACATTCTGGCGGCGAAGCCTTTGGGACCGGGCAGGAGGATCGCTCAGCACCGCCTACGGCCTGGCGGGTGAGTTTGAAATGTTCCTGCGCTTTTTCCGCCATGCCCGGCTTTATTCAGTGGACGCTCTCATCGGCGGCTATCGGACACATCCGGGCAATCACAGCGCGACGAACAGCCATCGCCGTTACAACCAGATTTGCGATGAGATTGCGGACCGCGAGCTGGCAGGAGTTTCCGGGGCTTACGCGGCGAAATTGTTTCGGAGCCTTACGCGGATTGTTGCGCACGTTCCGAAGATACGTAGTTTGTGGCATAGATACGCGCTTCAAAGCATTTACCGGTGTCCTGGGCCGGATTGGCATCCGAGAATCGTTGCTCGTGGGGATAAATGGGTTCTGGATTCTTGACGGTCCTTTTCACGATTTAACCGCGGACCAACCACAATTGCCTCAAGCCTTGTGGGCGCGGCGGCGCTGCGTTAGCGAGGTGGGGTGGCGTTTGCCGCGGCGGGACTTTTCGTAATAGAGCTGGGCGTCGGCATCGGAGAGAAGCTTTTCGATGCGCTCGCCATGGCCGTTGTAGATCGAGATTCCGATGCTCGCCGAAATCTGCGGGTACTCGGGATCGCCGGCCATGACGGCGCGGATACGGTTGGCCACGCGCTCCGCTTCATCGTGCAGCGTTTCCGGCAAAACGAGCGCGAATTCGTCGCCGCCATAGCGTGCGGCAGTATCGATCGCGCGGCAGTGGATGCGCAGGATGTGTGCGAGGCGATTGAGCGCATGGCTGCCGACGAGGTGGCCATGCGTGTCGTTTATTTTCTTCAACCCATCAAGATCCAGAAGGAGGACCGCAAAAGGCCGGCCGTTACGATTGGTGCGCTCGGTTTCGGCTTCGAGCACATCGAGCAAGCGGCGGTAGTTAGCGAGGCCGGTGAGGGGGTCGCTGACCGCAAGGTGGCTCACTTGCTCAAAGAGGCGCGCATTGTCGAGGAGAGCGCCGCCTAAAGCCACGGCGTAACTGGTCACGGTGAGTGCTTGTGCGAGAACGAATGGCGAATCGAGCAGCCGCTGGGACTGCGAGGCGGCGAGCTGTGCGCCGAGATTCATCCACGCGGCGAAGTAGATGGTGCGGTCGAAGGCGGAGTCTTCAAGCTCGAGGCGGCGGCGATACCAGATCAAGGCGACCAGGAAAATCCCGGCGGGCAGGAGCTGCTGCGGGCTTGGGATGACCGCACCCGGATGGGGGGAAACTTCCGACGGAAGGCGGCGCAACGCGGCCGTGATGAGATAGGTCGAGGCCATTACAGTGAGTAAGGCGCCGGCGATTTCGCGGCGTGGATGACGCGAGCGCGGCAGGAAGTGCTCAACCAGAAGAGCTACAACGAAGAGCAGCGCCAGGACAATTCGGCTGACCCACCAGGAAACCGGCGCCCAGCGCAACTGCACCTGCTCCTGCTGGAATTGAAAAAAGAGCAAGCTGGAAGCGGCGAGAATGGTACCGGAGAGAAGGAAACCCGCGCCTAAGATCAGGGAGATACGGTCTTGCGTGCCCTGAAAGCGCACCAGGGTAACCGCGGCGAAAACGAAGGCAAGCAAGCCGGTGGTGACTTGCAGATAGCCCTGCAAAACAGGGTCGGGCTCGAGGGGTACAACGCGAAGCCACATCGCGAAGAAGAAAAGGACAATGAACCCGGCGACACTCGCCAGGATCGGAGCTACGCGGCTGCGGCTACTAATCAGAGCGGACTCGGCCATAGTTTGCCTTCGATTTGCGGGCCGGGCGCCTTACCTAATTAGACTCTAATTTGGTTGCCAGCGTTGCGAGAGAACGTGGGCACGTTTTCACTAAGAGATAACCGCTGTGGAATTCAGCTGTCCGGTCGTACAGCTGGCCGAAGGTACAGGCGATTTCGGCGAAATTAGAGCTCGCTAAGCTTTTCTTTTGTCCTGGCCTTCGAAAATTTCGCGCAGGCGGGAGAGCGTGTCGATGTCAGCCACAGGCTTGTCTGGACGCAGGCGCACGATACGAGGGAAGCGCAGGGCGAAGCCGCTGGCGTGCCGGTCGGAGCGCTGAACGTTGTTGAAGGCAACTTCCAAGACGATGGTGGGCTCGACGTCGCGTTGGTAGCCGCGGTCTTCTGTGGTGTGGTCGAGGAAGTATTGGGTGAGCTCGCGAATCTCGACGTCGGTTAGCCCGGAGTAGGCTTTGCCGATGTTGACCAGGCGGCTATCATCGCGCACGGCAAAGGTGTAGTCGGAGAGCAGGCCGCGGCGCTTGCCGTGGCCGTATTCGGCGATGGTGACGACGACGTCGAGCGTGGCGAGCGGGCGCTTGAGCTTCATCCAGAATTGGCCGCGGCGGCCGGGGACGTAGGGAGACTCAGGGGCTTTGGCGAGGAGCCCTTCATTGCCAGTCTCCAGGGCGAGATGGAAGCGGTTTTCGATTTCGTCGACCGTGCGGCAAAGCTCGGCTCGGGTGAACTGTAGGCCAAGCTGCTCGGCTTTGGCGAGCAGGCGTTCGAGGAGCAGACGGCGCTCGGCGAGAGGAGCGTCGAGCAATGAACGGCCGTCGAGCTGAAGAAGATCAAAGGCGACAAAGCTCACGGGGACTTGCACGGTGGTGAATAGGTCGATCTGCTTGCGGCCGAGCCGCTGCTGGAGTTCTGTGAAGGGGATGGCGCGGCCATCGCGCCATCCGATGATTTCCCCATCGAGAATAAAGTCGCCGGTGATGCCGCGGACTGGCTCGAGAAGCTCGGGAAATTCGGTGACGCGGTCAAGCGTGCGGGAGTAGATCTCGACTTGCGAATCGCGCTTGTGGACCTGGGCGCGGATGCCGTCGAACTTGTCTTCAACCAGGGCACCGTTCGGGAAGGCCGCGACAAGGTCGGCGGGAGTCTCGGCCGGACTGGCGAGCATGACGGAGATTGGGCGAAAGAGCTGCAGTGAAACAGACGAAAGTTGGTTGGCCACAGCGAGGCGGAGGACGTCCGTGATGTCGCCGAGGAGCATGTTAGCCCGCTGAACCGCCGGAAGACCTTGGTCGAAAGCTTTCGCGATGGCTTCTTCCACGAGGCTCTCTTTCAAGCCGATACGAAGTTCGCCCGTAGCGATCTTAATGAAGTACTTGGCTTCCATGGCGGAGAGGCGTTGGAGTGTGTGTTCGAGGAGAGCTTGCTTCGCGGCAGCGCGCCGCTGCTGAGCGAGCGAGGCATAGACTTCGGCGATTTGCCGGAGAGTAAGCGAAGACCTCACGGGATGATCGTGCAGGATTTCTTCAGCGCCGGCTCCCAGATCGCCGTGATGGCGAAGCACAGGGGCTAGCTCCGCGGGATTCTTCTTTGCGATGCCCGCCACCGCGCGAAGGAGAATTGAGAAACCGATGGAGAGGACGCGTTCTTCGCGGCGCGGGAAGACGCGCCCGCAAAGATAAAGAGCGCCCAGAGCGGCTTCTTCGACCGGCGCCGCACGGAGATAGTCGGCGACAAGGCTAACCTTTTCGGTCTTTTTCGTAGTGGCGGCGATGGATTCGCAGAGTTGAGCGAGGCGGATCATGGCGGAAGACCAGTATCGCACGGAGGCAAACGGACCGAATTCTCAAACGGAAAATTGCGCTTGCCTGGCTGAGACGATTCCCACAGAATGGCGGCGCTTGAAACGATTCAATACTGGGCAACTTATCGCAATCGAAAGGACGAGCGCTTGGGCGCTGAAGTGACAACGGTGACAGCGGCGGCTCCGAGGTTGCGGCGGGCGCTTACGCTTTGGGATTTGATTTTGTACGGGATGATTGTGCTGCAGCCGGTTGCGCCGATGTCAGCGTTCGGAGCGCTAAGCGATCGCGGCCGGGGCCACGTGGTGACGGCGATTTTGATCGCCATGATAGCTATGCTCTTTACCGCCATTAGTTACGGACGCATGGCGCGAGCCTATCCGAGTGCGGGGTCCGCGTTCACCTACGTGGCGCAGGAGATCCATCCGTCGATCGGTTATGTGACAGGTTGGAGCATGGTGATGGACTACATTGTGAATCCATTGGTGTGCGTGATCTGGTGCGCGGGGCAGGCGCATGAATTTGCTCCGGCGATTCCTAACTGGGGTTGGAAGATTATCTTTGCGGCGGCGTTTACGCTTTTGAACCTTCGAGGGATCAAAACATCCGCGCGCGTGAACGCGGGCTTGACGGCAGGAATGAGCGCGGTCGTGGTGGTTATCTTCGTGACCGCAATTCGATACGTATTCGGCCATCCGCACAGCGATCCGCACTTTTTCACGAGGCCGTTCTACGATCCGCAGACTTTCACATGGGGCAATCTATTCGGCTGCACTTCGATTGCGGTGCTGTCGTATATCGGCTTCGATGGCATCTCGACTCTTTCGGAAGAAGCCGAAAATCCACGGCGTAATATTTTGCTGGCGACCGTGCTGACTTGCGTAGTCATTGGATTCCTGTCGGCGGCCGAAGTCTATGTCGCGCAGCTTGTGTGGCCGGCAACGGAACCGTTTCCGAATCCAGATACTGCGTATGTTTGGGCTGCGGCTCGGACGTGGGCGCCTTTGTTTACCATCATGGGAGTAACGCTCGTGGTTGCCAATTTTGGATCAGGCATGGGGGCGCACATCGGGGCGGCGCGCCTGCTCTATGGGATGGGCAGAAGCAACGCGCTGCCTAGCTCCTTTTTTGGGGCGATTGATCCGAAGCACCGGGTGCCGCGCAATAACGTCATCTTCGTAGGCGTGCTCGCCCTGATCGGGTCGTTCTTTCTTACCTATGGGCGCGGAATCGAGCTGCTGAATTTCGGAGCGCTGATCGCGTTTATGGGCGTAAATGCTGCGGCGTTTGTTCGCTATTTTTTGCATGCCGAAGAGAAGAAAACTTGGAATTTCATTCCGCCGGTGCTTGGTTTCGTAATTTGCTTCGCGCTATGGCTGAGCCTTAGCCGTCCGGCGCAGATCGTAGGCAGTATCTGGATGATTGCGGGAATTGCTTTTGGCATTTGGAAGACCCGTTGGTTTCGTGAGCCGCTTTCCTTCGAGGCACCGGCAGAGTAGACATTCGTCACGCGTTGGACATTGCAAATGGGATAATTGTCGCGGATGACGTGGATCACCAAGGAGCACTCCTGGTGAAGCGGCACAGCGAGAAAAATCAAGCAGTCACGATGAGAGACGTGGCCACGCAGAGTGGGTTTTCGCCTGCGACCGTCTCTATTGTGCTGAACAACGCGCCGCTCGCGAGATACATCGCCCCCACAACGAAGAAGCGCATCGAGGAGACCGCCAAGAAACTTGGCTATCGCCCGAACGTGATGGCGCGCTTCCTGCGCAGCAAGCGCAGCCACAGCGTCGGCGTGTTATTTTTCGATATCACCGACCCATTCTGCACGCTGGTCATGCGCGGCGTGGAGAACGCGCTGTACCAAGCTTCCTACCTGGCGATTTTCGCCGACGCGCACAACCAGCGGAATCGCTTCGAACGCTATTTAGAACTGCTGCTCGATCGGCACGTCGAAGGATTGATCGTGGTGGCCAACTGGCTGTTTGTGGATATTCACGTCCTTGCCGATCTGAGCAAGAGAAATATTCCGTCCGCGACAATCGGCTGGGAATTGCCGGGGGACAACATCAGCTCGGTGATGGTGGACAACGAAACCGGCGCGCGGCTGGCGCTCGAACACCTGTACCAGCTCGGCCATCGCAAAATCGCGTTTATCCGCGGGCCGAAAATGTTGATCGATAGCGCGCCGCGGTGGCGTGGGATCCAAAAATTCGCGCAGGGGGCCGGCCTCGAAATCAATCCGGGGCTCGCTGTGCAATTGCCGGACTCGCTCGATCCCAATTCCAGTTTCGAGAGCGGATTCCGTTACACAGAAGAACTGCTGGAGCAGAAGAAGAAATTCACCGCGGTGATGGCCTTCGATGACCTGACCGCCTTGGGCGCGATCCGCGCGCTGACGAAGGCCGGAGTCAAAGTGCCGGAACATTGTTCCGTGACGGGATTTGACGATGTGGCGCTGTCGGCGCTTGCGGCGCCTTCCCTGACTACCGTTCGGCAACCGATGGAGGCCATGGGCGGGCTGGCGGTCAACATTATTATGGAGGGAATTAATGCGGCGCTGGAAAAGCGCGATTGGAACGTGGTGAATCACAAGATGAATCCGGAGTTGGTGATTCGGGATTCGACGCGGGCGGTTTCGCTGACTGGCGCGGATGATTGAAAATCGCCGGCACGCCATCTTTACTTGCTGGGCTTAGTGTGTCTCCACCACAGGACGAGGCCAACGATAAGGCCTAGGCCGCCAGTGCCGATAATAAACGGGCGCGCGATGGGGATGGCGAGCCAGGCCAGGATAACCAGACCGATCGACACGATTGCGCCGACCGGCGTACCGGGAACCGTCAATCCGCCGAACCTGCCGATGTAACTTGGTTTGCTTGAGGACGTCTTCGGCGGCATAAAAACTCACCTTCTGGGCGGGACCGCTCTCTCACTTTATGATACGCAGATCGTGGCCGGTCATATCTTTCGGTTGGGGCTGGCCGAGAACACCGAGCATAGTTGGGGCGATGTCGCGGAGAGCGCCGCCGGGCTGCAGGCGTAGGTGATCGTCGTCGGTGACCAGGACGAAGGGAACAGGATTGGTGGTGTGATACGTGTGCGCGCCGCCGGTCTTGGGGTCGATCATGGTTTCCGCGTTGCCGTGGTCGGCGGTGATGATCCAGGCGCCGCCGCGGTGCTGCAGCGTTTGATAGATGCGCGCTAGGCCGGCGTCGACCGCTTCGACGGCTTTGATCGCTGGTTCGAGCTTGCCGGAATGGCCAACCATGTCCGCATTTGCGTAATTCATGATGATGGCGTCGAACTCGCCCTTCTCGATTGCTTTCACCACCGTGTCCGTGATTCCTTCGGCGGACATTTCCGGCTTGAGATCGTAGGTGGCTACTTTCGGCGAAGGCACGAGGATTCGTTCTTCGCCTCCGAACGGCTTCTCCACGCCCCCGTTGAAGAAGTAAGTGACGTG
>DATBYP010000295.1:0-27867 GCA_036513675.1 Candidatus Acidiferrum sp. | reverse complement strand
CGGGCGTTTCGTCGCCGTGAAGCTGTGCGCTGTCGAAGCGCACGAAAGCACGCAAGGAGTTGATATCAGCGGGCTTGGCGTTGACGAAGACGCCGACGGCTTCGATTTCCTTGGGAAGGTTCGAGCGGATTTGCGCAGCGTCGGCGGTCACGATGCGGCGGAGACTTTTTTCGTAGAAGTTGAAGCCGAGAGAGTTGGCACCCGCGTCGGTGGCGGCCTTGGCATCAGCCAGATTCGTGATACCGCAGATTTTGATGCGAATCATGGAGTCTGCCCTTGTGCCGCTGCCGTGCCGAGAAGATTCGCGAGCGCCGCGGCGGGATCGGGCGCGAGCATAAGATGTTCGCCGATGAGGAATGCGTCGAAGCCAACGGCACGCAGGCGAAGAAGATCATCGTGTGTGCGCAGGCCGGACTCGCTGACCGCGATACAATGGTCGGGAATTTGCTCGATCAGCTCGAAGGAAGTTTCGGTGCGCACGGCCAGTGTTTTTAGATCGCGATTGTTCACCCCGAGGATGCGGGCGCCCGCTGCAAGCGCGCGGCCGAGTTCGGCGCCGGTATGAACTTCAACGAGCGGTTCCATGCCGAGTTGGCGGCCGAGGGCAATGAGCTCGGCGAGTTGCGCATCGTCCAATGCGGCGACAATAAGGAGAAAGCTGTCGGCATCGTTGGCACGCGTTTCCCAGACCTGCCACGGATCGAAAATGAAATCCTTGCGAAGGGCGGGCAGAGCTATAGATTTTCGTGCCTCGCGTAAGTTTTTTAGTGAGCCATGAAAGAACTCTTCTTCGGTAAGGATGGAAAGTGCGGCGGCGCCGACGCTTTCGAGCGAACGAGCGAGCGCGACAGCGTCGAAGGGATCGCGCAAGACGCCGCGGGAGGGGGACGCGGGTTTTAATTCGGCAATAATGTTGATGCCATCGCGGGAGAGCGCTGCCTTGAAATCGCGCAGTGGCGTGGCTGCCTTGGCGCCGTATTTGAGCGCGGTTTCCGGCAGGACGCGCTTGCGGTGATCGACGGCAGCGCGGCGCGCCTCCAAGATGCGGTCAAGCACCGTTCCGGTGTTGGTTTGGGCAGACATGAGCGTAACTTTGTATGCTAGGGGTCGCGAGCGGATTTGGTCAAGGCACGTTTGGGCCAAACATTGCGCAAGAAATGCGCAGAGGAAATGATGAGCCATCGGGCGGAGTATGGGTCACTGCTGGAGGATATTGCGAAGGAAGCGGACGTAATTGCGATGAAATATTTTCGCTCGAATGGAATGCGAGTCGAACGAAAGCGCGATGGGACGGCAGTTACGCAAGCGGATCGCGCCGTGGAAGAGATGGCGCGCGCGAAAGTGGCGGCGAGCGGGCTTGCGTTGGACGTGCTCGGGGAAGAGTTGAGCGCCAGCGAAGAAAGAAATCCCAGTGCTTCGAAACGGCCGAGATTGATTATTGACCCGATCGACGGTACGGAGGAATTTTCGCGCGGCATTCAGACATTCGGAACGCTGCTGGCGATTGAGCGTGACGGCGAAATCGTCGCAGGGATGGCGAGCGCGCCGGGACTGGGAAGCCGCTGGTGGGCCTATCGCGGTGAAGGTGCGTATCGCAATGGGAAGAGGATTCACGTCTCGGAGATCGCAAAGCTGAGCGAGTCCATGGTGTTCACTACCGGCACGGGGCCGAGCAAAGACAAATTGGCTCAGGAAAGGATCCGGCGGGTTCCCGATTCCGCTCGCAGCGGGCGCGCGCTTGGAGGATTCTGGCAGCACATGCTGGTGGCGGAAGGAGCTACGGAAGCGGCACTCGACTGGACATCGAAGCCGTGGGACTTGGCGCCAGTGGGAGTGATCGTCGAAGAAGCAGGCGGGAGATCGACAAATGTGCGAGGCGAACGGACGATTTACACCGGGAATTTCCTGAGCACGAACGGGAAAATACATGAGGAAGTGTTGCGTTTGTTGCAGTGAATTTTACTTACGGTTTACGGCGTAAAAGCGGCGGCTAGCCCGCCGCACTCCAAAAGGAACTCTCATGGACATAGCCGCGCAAGCTATAAAGGCCGAAACGCTGAGGAAGCTGCATGGCGGGCCGCCGGTGCTGGTTCTGCCTAACGCTTGGGATGTGGCTAGCGCCTGTGTGCTGGAGGAATTGGGATATCCGGCGATTGCGACGACGAGCGCAGGCGTGGCGTTCGCGCTGGGCTACCCAGACGGGCAGCGTGTTTCGCGCGATGAAATGTTAGAAGTTGTGGCACGGATTGCGCGTGCGGTGCGCGTTCCCGTGACCGCTGACATGGAGGCCGGTTACGGAACAACGTTGGCCGATATGGCGGAGACTGCGAAGGCGCTCGTGGCCGCTGGCGCCGTGGGATTGAACCTGGAAGACGTGACCGGTGAGACCGAGAGTTCACAGGTAAATACGGAGCTGCAGGCGGAAAAGATTCGGACCATCCGCGAAGTTTCGGCCTCGCGGGGCGTTTCGCTGGTGATCAACGCGCGAACGGATATTTACCTGATGCCGATCGGACCCGAAGCAATGCGCTTCGAGCGAACGGTCGAGCGGCTGCGGGCATATCGCACAGCGGGAGCGGATTGCGTGTTCGTGCCGGGGCTAGTGGATCGCGAGCTGATCGAAAAATTGGTGAAGGCTGTCGCCGCGCCGCTGAATATTTTGGTGACGCCGGGATGTCCGTCGATTCCGGAGCTGGAGAAGCTGGGCGTGGCGCGCGCGAGCATAGGCTCCGGCGTGATGCGGGCGACTTTGGGCGTCGTGCGGCGCATCGGGAAAGAATTGCTCGAGACCGGAACATATTCGTCGATTTTCGAGGGCTCGATCCCCTATGCGCAGATAAACGAGATGATGGCGCAAGTCGCGTCGAATTCCACGAAAGAGGCGCATCCCTAAATCTCGCGAGCTACCTCCGCGCCTGCCTGCCGCCAGAACCAACGACGCAAGTCTCGCACCGACAGGAACTCAGTATCGATGAATGACAAAGCTAGTTCTTTGCGTTTGCTCGACCAAGAAATTATCAGTTGCCGGAAGTGCCCGCGGCTTGTGGAGTATCGCGAACGTGTTGCCCGCGAAAAGCGCCTGGCCTATCGCGAGTGCACCTACTGGGGCAAGCCGGTGCCCGGATTTGGCGACCCCCAGGCACAATTGCTTATCGTCGGACTAGCTCCAGGCGCGCACGGCTCGAATCGGACTGGACGGATGTTTACAGGTGACCGTTCGGGCGTCTTCTTATATCAGGCGCTGTATGACGCGGGCTTTGCGAACCAGTCGACTGCGGTGAGCCCCGATGACGGTTTGCGCCTGACGAACGTCTACATCGCCGCGGCCGCGCGTTGCGCCCCGCCAGACAATAAGCCGCTTCCATCAGAAATTCTAAACTGCCGCGAATATCTGGAACGTGAAATCGACATCTTGCGGCCGAGAGCCGTGCTCGCGCTCGGCAAAATCGGATGGGACGTTTTTCTCGGAATCCTGAAACACCGCGGGGCGATTCCGGCGCGAGTGGGACATCGGTTTGCGCACGGCGCGGAAGTGGATTTACCTGAGGCAGGACTGCGGCTGTTCGGCGTCTACCATCCAAGCCAACAGAACACGCAGACCGGATTGCTGAAACCGGCGATGTACGCGAAGGTGCTGCGACGCATCTGGGGGTTTCTGGAGCAGTCCGGGAAAAAGTCTGTCGAAAACACGCCGGCTTCACCGAAGCGAAAGCGTACAGCCTGAGTGTCGGGATTTCACTGCGCTTGGCGGCGGGTGGCGACATGTTGGGGCGAGCTTCGCCGCCGTGGCGGTGGATGAGGTACAAGCTCCTCTAAATCAAATACATAGGGATAGAAGCAAGGGGCAGCAATGGCTGTCGGGATGCTTCCAGTTCGATGTGTCTTTACGAGGAGGCAGGAATGACAAATATCCAGCTCTTGACTGACGTGGGCGCAACTGTGGTGCTTGGGTTGAGTTTGGCTGTTTGCGCTGCAGCGCAGGAGCCGCCGCAAGATGCGCCTGTATCGCCGGTCCCGGAACAGCTTGTGCATCCAGCGGACGGACGCCGCCACGCCGATCTGCCGGTTGAGGCGTATGCGGTCGTCCCAGGCACGAAGTTCCTGGTGCGGCTCGAAGACGAACTGGACACGAAAGAAACCCGCGAGAAGAAACGCTTCAAAGTGAAAACTTTGGAGCCACTGGAGGCAGGCAGCGGCATCTATCTCCCGCGCGGCGCAGAGATTCGCGGGCACGTGAGCCGCGTGGAGCCAGCGGGACTGGCCGGGCGAGCGAAGATCTGGCTCACTTTTGACGAGATCCGCACCAAGTTCGCGACGCTGCCCATTGTTGCCGAAGTTGTAAGCGTGCCTGGCGACCACAGCGTGAAAACGGGAACCGCGGAGCAAGAGGGATTGATTGAAGGACGCACGAGCACGCAACGAGCGGCCGCGGAAGCAGCCGCGGCCGGCGCGGCAATGGGAGCGGTAAGAGGCGTGAAAGACAGAGATAAAAAGGAAGCAGCGGAAGGCGCAGCCGCCGGCGCACTCGCGGCTTACTTGATGGAAGCAGGTCGCGGCCACGAGATCGATCTGCCCAAGGGCGCTAAGCTGGAGCTGGAACTCGAGCGGGCGCTGTATTTGTTGAAGGAGTGAGGCGGCTCTTCAACACGCGCTGACGTAAAGACCGACAACTTTTAAGACATCGGCCATAAACACGGGAGAAGCATGCCTGCGGCCACCAGGCCTTGCTGCGCCTAACGTGTTAGCACGCTTGGCAAGCGGCTACGCGCTTGTTACAGTCAAGTATCCAGCCTATGCAAAAAAATACGCCAAATCTACTCAGAGAGAGGCAGAGCCGCATGGGCGACGACTCGAAAATGGCAGTGCGTGCGGTCGAAACCGGAGAGCGCAAAGATCGCATCCTGATTGTCGAAGACGAAGACAACGCGCGAAAAGGTTACGAGCAATTGCTGCAAAAATGGGGGTATGACGTTTTGGGCGTGGCCAGCGCGGAGGACGTGCTGGCAAAATTTGCCAGCTATCAGCCGGACACGTTGATTGCCGACGTCGAGCTGCCGGGCATGAACGGGCTCGACCTACTGAAGCAGTTGGGCGCTGATCTGCACGACGTCCCTGCGATCATCATCACCGGGAAAGGAAGCGAAGAGCGCGCCGTGGCGGCTATCGAAGCGGGCGCGTTCTGGTACATCGAAAAGCCGCTGAAGGGTCCCGTGTTGCGCGCGTTGTTGGACCGCGCATTAGGGAAAGCGCGCGATGCGCGCCAATTGGCGGTGCTGCAGAGGCAGCTGCGCGAAACCGGGCGGCTCGGCGACCTGGTCGGAGGCTCGAAGGGAATGCAGGACGTAATGCGCATCGTGGAAATGGCGGCGCCTAGCTCCGCGTCCGTATTAATCACCGGCGAAACGGGTTCGGGCAAAGAGATCGTCGCACGAACGATTCACAAGCTTTCGCCACGCGCCGGGGGGCCGTTTGTGGCTATCAACTGCTCCGCGATTCCGGAAACGTTGATGGAGAGCGAAATTTTCGGGCACGAGCGAGGGGCGTTCACCGGCGCGGCGGAGCGCCGCATCGGCTGCTTCGAACTCGCCGATGGCGGAACACTGCTGCTCGACGAAATCGGAGAAATGCCTGCGCCGACGCAAGCAAAACTCCTGCGCGTACTGGAAGACCGCAAAGTGCGGCGCCTGGGAAGCAAGAGCGAGACGCCCGTCGACGTGCGCGTGCTCGCCGCTACCAACAAGGACCCGGAGAATGCCGTAGGGCAAGGGCAAATGCGACAGGATCTTTTCTTTCGTTTAAACGTGTTTCACATACACTTGCCACCATTGCGCGATCACAAAGACGACATCCCGCTGCTAGTGGAATATATTCTGCACGACGTGAACCAAAAGCACGGCAAGCATGTGCGCGGTATTGGCGCCGAAGTGATGGATATTTTCATGAGCCACACCTGGCCGGGCAATATCCGCGAACTGCGTAATGTCCTGGAGCGCTCCACCATCATGTGCGAAAAGGATATGATTACGCGTAGCTGCCTGCCGGATGAGTTCGGTAAATCACAAGCCAAAGGCCCGAGTGATTTGTCGAGCATCCGATTCCCAGTGGGGACGACGGTGGATGCTATGGAGCGCGAGCTAATTCTGCAAACGTTGAACGCCACGGGAAACAACAAGACTCGCGCTGCGGACTTATTGGGCATCAGCCTCAAGACTTTGCATAATAAACTCAAAGAATATGGCGGCGAACGCGCCGAAACGGTGTAGAGACGCGCAATGCAGCTCCGGCTGCGCACGAAACTCACGCTAATAATGACCAGCCTGGTGCTGATCGTGGTGGCGGTGCTGTCTGCCGTGTTCGTGGCGCAGCTATTCGAGCAGGTCCTCCAGCAAACCGATAGGCGCACGGTTGAGATTGCGAACCAAGTGTTCGAGCAGGCCCGGCGCGCCTTGGCGGAGGCCGCGTCGCGTGGCATGCGCCCGGCCTCGAACGATCCGAACGATATCGATGAGTACGTCCAAAAGGCATTCCGAACGAGCGAGGGGCTCCGCGCTCAGTTGAAGGCCGCTAAAGTCGATACGCCTGCAATCTACGAAGTGTCCATCACGAACAACGATGGCAAGGTCCTGATCTCCACCGACGAGTCCTTGATCGGCAAATTTCTTCCCCGGCGAACCAAGATCTCGCAACTGACGCAGCGCGGCTACTTGCATCAAGCAAAGGTTCTGGCGGGCCCGCCCCAGGTCTACGAACTGGATCTTCCGTTCAACAACGGCGACCAGCCGTTCGGAGAAGTGCGCGTGGTGGTCTCGTCAGGCCTGCTGCTGAATGATATTTCCTCCAGCGTGCGCAAATTCGGGACCATCGTTTTGCTCGCTCTCGTCATCTCAACGGTTGTAGCCGCGGTAGTCAGCCGGGCAACGCTGGCGCCGCTGAGCGATATCTCCGCGCAGCTTGATCGCATTTCCGCCGGGCAATACGATGCGCCGGTTGCTGATGCGAAGGGATTTGGCAGCAGCACCGACGAGCTCGGGCAAGTGAGCCGAAAGATTACGCAAGTCGGGCAGCAGCTTCGCGGCGTACACGAAATCTTCAGCACCTTGCGCGAGAACATGGATTCGGTGATGGCCGGCCTCGAGGATGGCCTGCTCCTGTTTACCCGCGATGCCCGCGCCGTGATGGTCAGCCCTGCGGCCGAGAAATTTCTCGGCGCGCCCGCTGGACACTTTCTAGGCCGCCGCGTGAACGAAATTTTTCCGCTGGGGCATCCTTTGCACGAGGTCCTGCATGTGGTAGGCGACGAACTAAGCGAGATCGCGGCGGAAACGGACCTCCACACCATCGAGGGCACCCGGCGCGTCAGCGTGAGCGTGCAGGCAATTCAGGAAAATGGCGAACGCATGGGAGCACTGGTGACATTGCGCGACCTCGACTCCATCGAAAGCATCAATACTCAGCTGCAAGTGAGCGAACGTCTCGCAGCACTGGGACGCATCACCGCAGGCGTCGCGCATGAGGTGAAGAATCCGCTAAACTCGATGCGCCTGTGGCTGGAAAATTTGAAGGAATCTCTGCCGCCTGAGCCGGACAGCGGCTCGCAGCAAGCCGTGCAGGTGCTGGACAAGGAAATCGATCGCCTCGACGCGGTGGTCAAGCGCTTCCTTGATTTCACCCGCCCGATGGATGTGCGCCTGGAAGCCACTCAGCTCGCCGACGTCTTGAAAGAAGTTGTCGAGATAGCCAAGCCGCAGTTGCAGAAAACCAAAATACACGTGGCGCAGCTATTGCCGATTGATGTGCCGGAAGTTTACGTGGATCGCGCGCTACTGAAACAAGCGGTGCTAAATCTCGTGCTGAATGCCGTCGAAGCCATGCCGACCGGCGGGCAGCTGCGCCTGATGCTCAGTCGTCGCGGCGAAATGGCCGAGATTACCGTGGGTGATACGGGCCGAGGAATTCCGCTTGAAAATCGTCAAAAAATCTTCCAGCTCTTCTTTACAACGCGACCCGGCGGCAGCGGCATCGGATTGGCTAGCACCTTCCGAATTGTACAGCTTCACAACGGTTCGATAGACTTTACATCGGAGGTTGGCCGGGGAACGATATTCCGCATCGAGCTGCCGCTCGCGGCCTGAGAATGACGGGACCTACTCAGCTCAGTCAGAATTCGCAGAAGCGGTTCGCGCGCTTTAGCGTGGCTGCTTCGTGCGCGTTGATCCTCTTACTGAGCGGATGCGCCGAGCGCAAAGTAAAGGCCAAACCATTTCCGTGGAGCACCTTCGCGTACACGCGCCCGTTATCGCCCTCTATTGCGTCAACACAGATGGACGAAACCGATCCTCTGGAGGACGCAACCCTGGATGTTGCACCACCGCCTTCCGCGTTGGTAATCGCGCGCAGTGCGCCGCCGCGGCCCCGCGTGCCTGCGGGCAATTCTTCGCAGAACGATGTAGGCGGCAAGCCCGATGTCCCCCAGATTGCTCCACTACTGACCGCCGGGGAAGCCAATGCAGCGCAGCAGCAAATGAGTCAGAGCTTGAGCGTCGCGGAGCGCAATATTGGCTCGGCCGGGGGGAAATCCCTGAACGCCACCCAACAAGACCTCGCGTCGAAAGTGCGCAGCTTCATGGCCGAAGCCCGCGACGCAGCGAACAGCGGAGACTGGACGCGCGCGCGCGCCGCAGCGAAGAAGGCCGAAGTGCTTTCGCAGGAGCTGGCAGCGTCGCCCTGAGGCATTCAATTTCCCGCGCGGCAGGCTGAAGGGCCTACGCAAAGAAAAATGACAAAACATTTCGAGGCCGTAATCGCCGGAGGAGGGCTCATCGGCGGAGCCATCGCGCTTGAGCTTGCGCTCGCCGGTGTGCGCGTCGCCGTTTTTGAGCAAGGCGAGCCCGGTCGGGAGGCCTCTTGGGCCGGCGCTGGAATCTTGTCCCCTGCCCCGGAAAGTCCCGCGACGATTCCGCTACTGCCGCTTGGCAAGGCCAGCATGGCCCTCTATCCAGAGTTCGTCGCTCGGGTCGAGGAAATTTCCGCCCGAAACGTTGGCTTCCGCGCTAAGGGAACTTTGGAAGCTTTGTTTTCGCGCGACGCACCTCGCGAGCTGAGCACGCATATTGCTCTTCATCATGGCTGGGGATTGAAAGCGGAGGCGATCAGCACCGAAGACGCCCGCGAGCTCGAGCCCGCGCTCAGTCCCGAACTGGACGCTGCGGTGCTCCGGCCAGACGAGGCGTCCGTAGACAATCGAGCGTTGACTCATGCGGTTTTGCAGGCGGCACGGAAAAGTGGCGCTGAGATTTTCACGCAGCGCGAAGTGCAAGGAGTTTGGCGGGAAAAGCAGCGCTGCGTGGGGTTGCTGCTCAAAAATGAGAAAGTTTCGGCCCAGTGGACCATCATCGCCGCGGGCTCTTTTTCTGCAACGATCGCGGGAGTCGACACGTATGCGCCCGTGCGTCCCGCAAAGGGACAAATGGTTTCGTTGCGGCCCGAACGAGTGAAAATCGAGCGCGTGCTTTGGTCCGACAAAATTTATCTGGTGCCGCGAAATGATGGCAGGATTCTAGCCGGCGCTACCGTCGAGTACGTCGGCTTCGACAAGAACGTGACCGCAGGCGCGTTGGAAAAAATCCTAAACGGAGCAATCGAGCTCGCGCCAGAGCTTGCCAATGCTCGAGTAGAAGAAACTTGGGCCGGCCTCCGCTCCGATTCGCCCGACCATCTGCCGATTTTAGGACCGACCGATATCGACGGTCTCCTGATAGCGACAGGACACTTCCGCAGCGGCATTTTGCTCACACCGATCACCGCGCGACTTATTCGCGAATGGGTGACCGAGACACGCGTCTCCGTCGATTGGGAACGCTTCAGCCCGCTTCGTTTTGTGGAAGCACGCAAGGAAACCACGGCTTAAAGTGACTCAGTCGGGCCTTGCAGGGGGCGGTGTAATGGGCGAAAAGTCGCCTACGTGCCTGTATTGAATCTGATCGCCATCCAGGGTGAGCGCATGCTCGAGAACCACGTCCAGCGTTGAACCACGGGGCAGTTGTGCGTCTGGGCCGCGCGTGAGCAACACCGCGCCAAGCCCGGCAAGTCCGCCGATACCGGCTCCAATCCCCGCGCCCTTGCCTCCACCCGCAATCGCGCCGATACCAGCGCCCGTCACGGTCGTGGTCGCTACCGTGCCGACGTCTTTGCCTTTGCCGCCTTCTCCTGTCACTTTACCTTCCGAATCCATGGTTTCTTTTCCGCCGCTGTCGGCACTGCGCGGCGCGGCATTCAAATCCACCGTGTAACCGTTCGGAAAAATTAAGGTGTTCAGTTTCATGCGAAATTCGCCGCGTCCCTTGATGCGGCCCGGGCGCTTGGATTCGAGGAGTTCGCCGCGGAGGTAGGAGCCCACGGGAACGACGACGCGATTATTCTGCGTAATCGGAAACGAAGTCCGGAAGTAAAGAGAATCGCCGGCCTTCGCGCTGCGTGTGGAGATCCCGTTTTCCAGAACAACCGCAACACGCGTGCCTGCGGGGACGGTGACTTTGTCGCTCGCGCCCGCATTCGCGCGTCTCTCCAGTGCAGGGCGCGCTAGCGGAGCAACCGGTGGCGGAGCTGATGTTTGTGGACCTTCAGGCTGTTGCGCGAAAGCCAAGCCGTAGAAAGCCAAAAATAAGACATGGAGAGCAAAAAGCGGGTGTGTGCGGTTCACGTGAATCCTCCATGCTGTCCTGCGATGCAGTCAACAGAGGTACGGATGCCTGTAGTATACCCTTCGGGCTACTTCAAACGCGCAAAATTATCCGCACCCGCGATCTGACTGCATTTGACCGCCCGATTCGCGCAGTCTACGCTGAGAGGAGTGGCTGGAGGATGTCATGGCGAAATTGGCGCTCGTCTACGGGATGCGACTGCTCCCCGCGGAAGACCTCGGGGAAGTAAAGGACGCCACCATAGTGCTGAAGAACGGGCGCACGGCTCGGGTAGCCATGCACTTGATTGAGGGAAGCAAGGAGGAGATCGAGTCGACTTTTCGTCAGTCGATCGAAGCCTTTTTTGACATGTATCCGGAGATTTGAAGAATGCGTTTCAGCGATTCCCGAAATTCTCCGGGTCCACGTTGGGATCGCCCAGCGCGTCATTGATTAGCACCGTCGATTGTCCCGTCAGCTCAAACCGTTTGCGGCACTTATAGCAAGCCACTAAATCGTCGAGACGCACCATATATGAAGTGGCTTTAGCGAATTTTCTGCGGTCCTCTTCGCCTACGCCGCGCGGAAGCTCTTTCCTCTTCCTGCACACTTTCCAGCGTACGGGCGCTTCGAACTCGCCGCGGCAGCTAGGGCAGACTAGCTTGACCTTGCGCGTCTCTTCTTTTTCTGTGTAAAAGGCTCTCTCGTCCATATTCACGGTGCGGGGACACTCACCGCCTGATCGATTGTAACAAATTCAAGCCCGAGGTCACGCCAACGCGGCAGCCAATGCTCGAGTGCAGCCAGCGTGCGCGTGCGATCCGCGCCCTGCTCACGGTGACTGCCATCATGCAGGCAAAGAATTTCGCCCGTGCTGGCAGCGTGCTTCCACGCACGCTGCGCCCGCGCCGCGATCGGCTGCATTCGCCGGATCAGCCATTCCGCCGAAGGCGCGCGCCAGTCCCCTGGGAGCAACGTCCACATCACCACGCGCATGTTGAGCTCGCGCGCTTCTGCGGCCAGCCACGGATTTCTCAAACCAAACGGCGGACGAAACCATTTCGGGGGCGCACCCAGCGCATTCCGGATCGCCGAATGAGTCAGGCGCAACTCAACGCGTATTTCTGCCGAGCGTTTCCAAAACAAATTTGGATGCGATTCCGTGTGATTGCCGAGGACGTGTCCGCGCGCCGCAATTTCACTGACAAGTTCCGGACACTCTCGAATGTACCGTCCAATCAGGAAGAATGTGGCGGGCGCTTTAAAACGATCGAGCAGGTCCAGCAATTTCGGCGTGATCGCCGGATTAGGTCCATCGTCAAACGTGATTGCCAGCTTGCGCGGGGAGTTGGTGCGGCAAATCGTGGGACCAAAAAGCTGCGCACGCGGGTGCACGCCGCCATAAGCGAGTAGTCCCCCCGCGGCAGCGGCAATCACGGGCGCTCCAATCAGCCACGGATTCACGGGCGGTATTGTCGCACGTGCACCAAGTAGATTTGCAAATAGAAAGGGCTCAGCCCGGCAGAAGGCGACGCGCTTTCAAATCTGCCAGGAGCCGCTCGATCTCCGTGTCGCGCTCCATGCGATGGAGCCGCTCCCTCACATCGTCGGTCACCAGCTCGACCTCGGCGGTTGCAACCGCTTCGGTGTGATGTACGCGCTCCTTCAGCCGGTCGAACGTGGCGCCCTTCGAGTGATCCCCGATAGCCGCTTGCGCTCGCGCCGCCTTCCCAAGAGCGACGCTGCGGCGCTGCCGCGCCAGCAGCAGCTCCCGCTTCGATTTTGCTTCGTCCAATTTTTGCTCCAGCTTCTGCAAGGCGCCCTTCAGCGTTTCGACTTGCGCTGTCTGATCGTCCACTTGTTCGCGAAAGCTGTGTGCGAAGCGCAACGCCGTCTGGTACCGGTCCAGCGCCCCGCGAGCCAATTCATCTTCGCCCTTGTCGACGGCCCGCTCGGCCTTGCGCATCCAGTCGTTTCCGGTGTCTTCGTTTTCCTTTAACTTTTTCTCCAGCATGTGCTGATCCGCGATAGACACCGCCACCTGGGTTTTCACTTGCAAGTATTGATTCTCCATGTCCAGGATCACCTGCTTGATCATCTTCTCCGGATCTTCGGCGCGGTCAATCATGTCGTTGAGGTTCGCGCGAATCAAAGTGCCTACTCGTTCTAAGAGTCCCATGATGTTCTCCTTTCAGAAACAACCAATGCGACGCAGCGGCGCGCTTTAGCGCGTCCCCGCCCGCTACGTCGTCTCACAAATTCAGCATCGGCGAAATAGCCGCCAAACAATTCTCCACCACGGACGCCAGGTGACCGGCAATGTGCGTAACGGCAAACACAACGATCACCATGACAAAAAGCCACAGCACCAGAAATTTTTCTTTCAGCGTCATCATCCGTTCCCTCCCGCTCCCCGCGTACGACAAGCGCCTGGGCAGATCCTGCGACCTGCCCAGACGCCCGGATTGGTTAGGAGTTGTTCGGCAGCGAAGGCGGCACCGGTTTGACCGCGTGGTCGCCGATCAAGCGCACCTTGGCGAGCAGGTCCGACATTTGCATGCCGGAAAGCGCCTCGAACAGCGCAGGTACTTGCGCCGCGATCTTCGTGATGTCACCGGTGAGCTTGTACGCCCCGGCCGCGTCTCCGTTGCCGGTCGATACGATGGTCACCTTGTCGATTTTGCTGAGGGGCTCAGAGAGCGCGCGCACGACTTCCGGCAAGCCGGTGATCAGTTTGTCGACCACGGCGGCCTGGTTGTATTCCTGGTAGGCCTCCGCCTTGACGTTCATGGCCTTAGCTTCCGCCTCGCCCTTTTTGAAGATGATTTCGGCTTCGGCTTCGCCCTGCGCGCGAATCGAAGACGCGCGGCCTTCCGCTTCGCTGATCAAGCGCTGCCGTTCCGCTTCTGCGAGCGTCTGGATGCGCTGCCGCTCGACTTCCGCCTGTTTCAGCACGGTCGCAATCAATTCGCGTTCGCGGCGCGCGATCTCCGCTTCTTGCACCTTAACCTGCGCTTCGCGCTCCACTTGCTGCACACGCACCGCTTCGGTGATTACCTGTTGCTGCTGGATGTTGGTTTCGATCTCGTAAGCCTTGTCCGCCTGCGCCTGCGCCTTTTTCGTGGCTTCCAAAAAGCTGGCCTTCTTGATGTCCAGATCGCGTTCGGCTTCCGCTTGCTTGGCTTGCGAAGCCGTTTCCGCGGCCACTCGCTCCTGGTCGGCTTGCGCTTTTGCCACGGCGGACGCGCGCTGCGCCTCGGCACGCTTGATCGCGATGTCGCGGTCCGCTTCGGCTGCCGCCACTTCCGCATCGCGCTTGATGCGCGCAATGTCCGGCCGGCCCATGTTGGTGATGTATTCGTTTTTGTCGCGCACTTCCTTCAGCGTGAAGCTCACCACTTCGAGCCCCATCTTGTTCATGTCATCCGCGCACGTGGAACGCATGCGGTCGGCCACCATCTCCGGCTCCTTCACGATTTGCTCCACCGTGAGCTGGCCGATGATCCCGCGCAAATGCCCTTCCATCACAAGCCGGATCAACCCTTCGCGCTGCTCCGGCCGCTTGGTCAGGAACTGCTCCGCCGCGGTTCGAATGGACTCCGGATCGGATTTCACTTTGATTTGCGCGACCGCTTCGATCGTCACGGCCACGCCTTGCTTGGTGTACAAGCTTTGCTGCGGAGCGACGTCAAACGACATCAGCTCCAGCGAGAGTTCACGGCACTGCTCGATCATCGGATAGATAATCGTGCCGCCGCCTTTGACGATGCGCGTCCCCCGAAGGCCGTAAATTATCAGCGCCTCGTGCGGACCCGCTTTGCGAAACAGCTTGGCCAAAACCGTCATGATAAAGAACACTGCGAGAATACTCATGCCGGCTACTACAGGAATGAATGGCAGCCCAAACATAAAGCCTCCGTTTTTCTACCCGCATGGACTGGTTGTGTCGTGCTCCAGTCCGAAATCCTTCACAGCGCTAGCGCGTGAACTCCTCCCATCGCCGCACATAGGCGATGCCCTTCTCGTATCGCTCGATGACCACTTCGGTCCCTTTTTCGATCGCGACGCCATTGTCGCAGCGCGCACCAAAGCTACGCCGCACTCCACCCAGCGAGAAAATCACCTCGCCGGTGCCGTCCTTGCGAATTGGAATGCTGATTGTTCCGAGGGAGCCTTCGAGACGGTAATCCGCTTCGTTCAAATGCGATTCGCTTCCTGTCGTCAGCCTCGCCATGAACTTGAAGACCAGCCAGCCTGCCACCAACCCCGACAGAATCGCGAGGCTAAGAGCCACAGCAGCCATCAAGTGCGAAGCGCGCGTCAGGATGTAGCCCGTGCCGCCAAACCACGCGAGGAACGCCATCGCCGTCGATGCGTTCAGCCACGGAACGTGGACGCCGGAGCCGTGTGCGGAAGGTCCGGTAGCAGCATGGCCGCCGCCGTGGTGCGCGCCATGCAGTGGCGCATGCGCCCCAAACGGCACGTGTAGATGCACCGCCCCAGCCAGGAACGACACCAGGCTGAGCGCAAATCCCACAAGGAAACAGAAGAGGTAAAAATCAGACCAGGTCATAGAGCACCTCGAGCGCACCATCGTGCGCGAGCTGGAATTCGGTGCAGACCGCCGCTCTAATTAGGCCCCGCTGGCGGATGGCCACTTCCCTGCTGCCCACCTTTATCAACGTCTGCATCAGGCCGCAGTACTTCATTCAGCCTATCCGCCAGGCCCGGCGTACGAAGAATTTCACCCAGCAGCAAGAGGGCGCGCCGAGAATCGTCCACCTCGGCAATCGTCAAGAGCGCTTCGCTCAGCGCGGGATCGGCGGAAAACTGCTCAACGCCACCAAAGAGCCACGAGTCGATTTTTGCGTCCTCGGCCCGCAGATCAGATTGCAAACCAGAGGTATACCCCTCGGGGTCGTCCACCAGAAAGCCGGGATAAACTTTGAAGAAGCGCGCCAGTAACTCCCGCGTTGTGTGCGTCAGGTGCGGCCGCGCGCCGCTCTCAATTTGTGAGAGATACGCCTGGCTCAATCCGCGGCCCAGTTCGCGCTTCATGGCCTTCGCCAGCTCAAATTGCGTCATCGGCCTGCCGAAGCCGCGCAAAGATCCTTCGACGGAGCGGAGGGAACGGAGTTTGTCGCCTAGAGTCATGAGGATCACCTATTGCTATTTGCGATTTTTATATCGCAATATGCAATATTGTGTCAAGGACAAAATTAGCCCTGTTTTCTTGTACTTACGAGCCTCAGTTGTTGGTTTATTCAGGTCGACGTAACGATTGCAAGTCGATTCCCAACTGCTGGCACTTCTTGTAGAGGTGGCTGCGCTCCAACCCAAGCGCTCGCGCCACATTCGTCATATGGAAATTATGGCGCCGAATTTCCGCCAGCAGCACTTCCCTTTCGAATGCTTCGGTCCGCTCAGCCAGAGTCCCAGAAGACGCCGCGCCCGAAGCACGGGAGCCGCCCGGCTCCGGCGCGCTGCCACCTGCGCTCGGCAAAATCATCCTTACATCTGCACCGCTCACCGCTCCTTCTCCCGCCAGCAGCACCAGCCGCTCCACCACATTGCGCAGCTCGCGCACATTCCCAGGCCAGCCGTAGCGCCGCAGCTCGGCAATCGCATCCTCCGCGAACGTTTTCTCTTTCCATCCATTCTGCGCCGCCACTTGCCGCGCAAAATGCTGCACCAGCTCCGGAAAATCCTCCCCCCGCTCGCGCAACGGCGGTAGCGCCAATGGAAACACGTAGACGCGATGAAACAAATCGCGCCGAAACGCATTCTGCTTCACCAACTCTTCCAAGTTCCGGTGCGTGGCCACGAGCACACGCACGTTCACGCGAATCGGCTTGTCTCCTCCGACCCGCTCAACTTCGCCTTCCTCCAGCACGCGTAGCAATTTCGCCTGCATAGCCACCGGCATGTCGCCAATCTCATCCAGAAACAACGTGCCGCTGTCCGCCTGCTCGAATTTTCCTGCGTGCTTCGCAGCAGCTCCCGTGAACGCGCCCTTCTCATGCCCAAACAGCTCGGACTCGATCAGTTCCGCCGGCACCGCCGCGCAGTTCAGCGTCACAAATGCATTTTCCCGCCGCGGCGATTTCTCATGAATCGCCCGCGCCACCAACTCTTTTCCTGTTCCCGTTTCCCCCAAAATGCACACCCGCGTTTCGCTCGCCGCCACGCGTTCAATTTGCGCTTGCAGCCGCGCCATCGCCGCTCCCGACCCAATCAACTCATGCTTCCCCAGCCGCTGGCGCAGCTCGCGATTTTCATCTTCCAACCGTGACAACCGCAGCGCATTTTCCACCGTGACCAGCAATTTATCAGTGGTAAGCGGCTTCTCCAGAAAATCCAACGCACCTAGCTTCGTCGCGCGCACCGCCATCTCAATATTCGCCTGTCCGGAAATCAGTACGATCGGCGTCTTCACGCCGGCCTTCTTCAAATCTTCTAGGAGCTCCAGCCCGCTTTTTCCCGGCATCACCACGTCGGAAAGGATCAAATCGAAGCTCTCTGTCCGCAGAAGGTCCAGCGCGCGCCCTGCGTTGTCGCACACGGTCGCTTCATGGCCGGCCAAACGGAACGCACGGGAAAGAGAAGCTAGTGTGTTCGGATCGTCGTCAACGAGTAGCAGGTGAGCTTTGCGGGGCAAGCATTGGTCCTTAGCGCTGTGTCAGTTAGTCGCTTGCCGCCGCCAAAGTCTTGGGCGAATTTTTCGCATCAGGGCCCGCGTCTGCAGCGGGAGCGGGTCGCTGCCCGGCCTGTCGCTGCGGCAACTCAATCTTAAAAGACGTCCCGCGCCCTTCGTCGCTCGTCACGCTGATCGTTCCGTGATGATCGCTCACCACCGCTTGCACGATCGCAAGTCCCAAGCCCGTCCCCTGCTGCTTCGTCGTGTAGTACGGCGTAAAGAGGCGCGAGCATTCTTCCTGCGTCAGCCCCTTGCCCGTATCCGCTACCTCAATGCGAATGTTGCGCTCGCGTTCGAACGTGCGCAGAGTCAGCGTGCCGCCCGCAGGCATAGCGTCCAGCGCATTCAGCACTAAATTCTGAAACGCCTTGTGCAAGAGGTCCGCATCCGCATCAATTTCCGGCAAAGGCTCGGTCAAGAAGAATTCCGTCGTAATGGTCGGCTTGCCCACGGCGTTGAACTGCGCCTCAAACAGTCGCACGGAGGCGCGCAAGGCCTCGTTCACATTCACTTTCGCAAACTGCGGCGTAGGCATCTTCGCAAAATCGCTGAAGCGCCCCACAATCGTATTCAAATTCGCCAGTTCCGTTTTCAGCGTCGCGGTCGACTCGTTGAATACTTCCAAAAATTGCTTGGCCTCAAGCTGCTTTGCCCGCTGCATGTTTTCTACCGTGATTTGCATGGGAAACAGCGGATTGCGCAGCTCATGCGCCAACCGCCGTGCTAATTCGCGCCACGCGGCAACGCGCTCGGTCTGTACTAGCTTTTCCTTTTGCACACCCAGCGTACGCGTCATATCGTTGAACGCAGTTCCCAGTTGCCCAATTTCATCCGTCCCGCGCACATCAATGCGCGTGTCCCACCGTCCTGTTGCGACTTCGCGCGCCCCTGCCGCCAGATCCTCCACCGGCCGCGTAATGCGCGCCGCCACCCACAAGCTCACCAGGAGGCCCACAAAAATCGCCACCGCAGCCACCACCGCCGCAATCGTCACAATGCGCTGCGTCAACAGCACCAATTCCTTCCGCGAGCTGCCGACCAAAAGCACACCGAGCAATTCATTGTTCCGCCCCAGCAAAGGCATCGCATGAAACGTCTCGGCAGAAGCCGCATCGCTCGTCCAGTTAATCGTCTCCACCAATTTTTGCGGCTTCCTCTGCACCTGCTCGATCAGCGCCCGGAATCGGTCCGCCTCATCCGCCGTGCCGTTGACATCCATCAGCGCCGACGAAACAAAACTTGGTTCCAGGTTCCGATACAGCAGCGCGCGCATCCCAGATGGAAGAACCAGCGACGCAAGAAAGCTCTGGTCTAACCTCCGCCCTCCAACAATGTAAAGATTCTTCTCGTTGCCGCCCGAAACCGTCCGAACCGCAGCCACCGAAAGCGCCACGCCATCGGGCAAATCCTCGCGCTTCAAAAATGCCGGCGCCCCGCGCCAATCCTTCGTCGCCGTGACCCAATCGTTCTTATACCCAACCCGCGCCGGATATTGCGCCGACGAAATGATCGTTCCATCCCAATTCACGAATTCCACGAAGTTCATGCCATGATCTTGTGATACCCCGATGGCATCGTGCACATACAAGGACTGATCCGCGTTCGGGCGCGCCAGGTCCATCGCCACCCGCAGCGTGATCTCCCCATTCGCGATATTTTCCACCTGCTGGACAACTTCAGCGCCGCGCTGCTCGAATTCTTTATGGAATTGTCCAACCAGTGCCTCCGTCCATTTCGTGTCCGTCTCCTCGAAGGCCGCTCGCGCGTAATGCGTTACGCCATACGCGACCACCGAAACGGATGCCAGCACGGTGAACAGGAAAATCAGAAACAGCTTTGCCCGAAAGCTCATCCGCGAGCTCCGCACGCCAAACGGCTGCATTTTTTCCGAGCGAGTTGCAAACAAGTGTTCATGTTGTACACGAAAGCATATCCTGAGACCACAATCAGCAAAAGTCTCCGTTCCAACCGTTGCCTCCTGAGCAACATGAATCCATCGGCCCGAAAATCCACTGGCGAAAATTCCCTCGCAGAGTGATCATACCTCGGCTCTGATACGATTACGCCGGGCTCGGTTAGCCTCGCTAATAGATCCAAACTTTTCCTCCAAAATTAGCGTCTATGGTTATTGCAACGATAATCCGGTAAATTGTGCGATTCCCTTGTGGAAACGCGAACGGAAGTCTCAAACCCTGGAGAGAGCTCGATGACGAAGCAGCACGTACGTTTATTCGTGGTACCCGCAATTTGCCTCGCCATTCTGCTAAGCGCTCACGCAGCCCTTCACAGCCAAGCCGCTCCCGCCGACCAACCCTCTTCGGGCAATACTCGCCTTCTCCGTTATGCGGACATCTCCCGCGACAAAGTCGTCTTCTCTTACGCGGGAGACTTGTGGACGTCTCCTCGCCAAGGCGGCGCAGCGCGGCGCCTCACCACCAGTCCCGGCGACAAGCTCTATCCTAAATTTTCACCCGACGGCAAATGGATCGCCTTTACCGCTTCCTACGACGGCAATCCCGATGTGTACGTGATCCCCTCCGAAGGCGGTGAGCCCAAGCGCCTCACCTATCATCCCTCTGCCGACATCGTCCTCGGATGGACTCCCGACGGCAAAGACGTCTTGTTCCGCTCCGACCGCGCCGTTGCGCCCCCCAATCGCACCACTCGACTCTATCTCGTATCGACGCAGGGCGGCTTGCCAAAAGTCCTGCCGCCTCCGCGTGGCGATCTCACCAGCTTTTCCCCCGACGGCACCAAAATCGCATACATCGAGACGTCCCAGGAAAATCGCACCTGGAAGCGCTATCGCGGCGGCTGGAATCTTCCCATCGCCATCTACGATTTGAAGAAGAACACTTATGAAGAGTTGCCCAAGTCCAGCGGCATGGACATGTTTCCCATGTGGCACGATAACACCATCTATTTCATCAGCGATCGCGATGGTGCGATGAACCTCTACAGCTACGATCTCGCCTCCAAGCAAACCAAGAAACTCACCGACTATAAGGAATACGACATCAAGTGGCCCAGCCTCGGCTCCGATGCGATCGTCTATGAAAACGGCGGCCTTCTCTACGAATTCGACCTTCCGAGCGGAAAGCCCCGCAACCTTCCTATCCAGGTGCACGCCGAGGATTTGGAGGCGCGCCCCGACTTCAAAAACGTCGCGCAAAATATCGGTAGCTTCGCGCTATCGCCCTCCGCCGCGCGCGCCGTCATCGAAGCTCGCGGCAACGTTTTCACCGTGCCCACCGAGCACGGCAGCATTCGCGACCTCAGCACGCACGCCTCCAGTGTCCATGAGCTCAACCCGGCCTGGTCCCCCGACGGAAAACTCATCGCCTTTCTCTCCGACAGAACGGGCGAGTACGAGTTGTACATCCGTCCCCAAATGGGCGGCGACGCAACCCGCATCACCACCGATGGCGGTGTCTATCGCTATGGCCCTTCCTGGTCGCCAGACAGCAAGAAGCTTCTCTACTGGGACAAAACCCATCGCCTCTGGTACGTAGGCGTCGACGAGAAAAAGCCCGCCCTCGTCGATAAGAGCGATTATGGCGATATCAGCGACGCAACCTGGTCGCCCGACAGCCGTTGGCTTACCTACTCCAAGCCGCACCGCCGGGGCGCGAACGACGTCTTTATCTACTCGCTCGAAACAAAGAAAGCCACCCAAGTCTCGAGCGGCTTCTACAACGACAACAATCCCGTTTTCGACGGCAACGGCAAGTCTCTCTATTTCATTTCCACTCGTTATTTCTATCCTAGCGCCGGCCAACTCGATCAGCGCTACAACTACTACTCCACTGATGGCATTTTCGCCGTCACTTTAAAATCCGACGAGGAATCGCCCTTCAAGCCGCAAAGCGATGAAGAAAAAGCCGGCGATGAGAAAAAAACTGACAAAAAGGACGACACCGATAAGAAAGACGACAAGAAAGCTTCCGACACACAGAAGAAGGACGAAAAGAAAGACGAGAAAAAGGAAGAACCCCCCAAGCCCATCCAAATCGACCTGGACGGCATCGGCAACCGCATCGCCCCCGTCCCTCTTCCCGCTGCGATTCTCAGCGCCCTCGCAGGCCGCAAAGACAAATTCTTCTATCTCACCACGCCGCAGGAAGCGCGCCAGTTCGGCACCGACGACCAGCAAAAACCTCATAACATCCTGCACGTTTACGATGTCACTAAGCGCGAAGACAAAGTTCTTCTCGAAGGCATCGATGGCTACGACCTCGACAAAGAAGGCAAAAAGCTCATCTACAAAGCCGGCCCCGTTTACGGCGTCATCGACGCCGCTCCAGGCAAGAAAGTCGGTGAAGGCAAGCTGGACCTAAGCGGTTTGCAGGTTGAGATCGACCCCCGCAAAGAGTGGAGGCAAATCTTCCACGAAGCTTGGCGCATCGAGCGCGACTTCTACTGGGATCCCGCAATGACCGGCCACAACTGGAAGCAGATCGGCGAACGCTACGAAGGTCTCCTGCCTTGGGTCGCGCATCGCAGCGACCTGAATTACCTCATCGGCGAAATGATCGCGGAGCTGAGCACCTCGCACACCTACGTCAGCGGCGGCGATCAGCCGCAGCCTCCGAAGATTGGCGTCGGTTTACTCGGCGCTGACTTCGAGCCCGCCGACAACTACTATCGCATCTCTAAAATTTATCCCGGCGAAAACTGGGCCGAAGCCACTCGTTCCCCACTCACCGAACCTGGACTAAAGGTAAAAGCCGGCGATTATTTAATCGCCGTCGATGGCCGCGAAACCCGCACCAATCTCGACGTCTACGCCTATTTTCAGAACGTCGCGGGAAAGATCGTCACGCTCAAAATCAATTCCAAGCCTTCCCCGGAAGGCGCGTGGGACATAACCGTAAAACCCACCGGAAGCGACAACGGGCCGCATTACCTCGATTGGATCGACACCAATCGCCGCAAAGTCGCGGAGGCCACTCATGGTCGCATCGGCTACATGCACGTGCCAGACACTTCCATTCCCGGCATCATCGCCTTCGACAAACAGTTCATCGGCCAACTCGATAAAGACGGCATCATCGTCGATGAGCGCTCCAATTCCGGCGGTCAAATCCCCGACTTCTATACGGAAAAACTCAAGCGCCAGCTCCTCGCCGTTCTGGCACCTCGCGAAGGAGCCGACGTCGGCTGGCCCCCCGTCGCCATCTACGGTCCCAAGGTAATGGTCGTCAATGAACTCGCCGGCTCGGGCGGTGACGCGTTCCCCTGGTTTTTCCATCGCGAAAAAATCGGCCCCATCGTCGGCACGCGTACTTGGGGCGGCCTCGTCGGCATATCCCGCGGCATTCCCCTACGCGACGGCGGCAATGTGACCGCGCCGGAATTTGCCTTCTGGTCCACGGACAACGGAGGGGAATGGATCGTCGAGAACCACGGTGTAGATCCCGACTACGAAGTAAAGCAGCGCCCAGACTTGGTCGTCAGCGGCCACGACCCCCAGCTGGAAAAGGCCATCGACCTGGCCAACGAAGCCCTGAAAAATTACAAAGGCATTCCGCCGAGACCCAAGTACCCGGTAGCCAAGCCCTGACCGCATTTCGGCTCGTCAGTTATTTTCCCGCAGACCCTGCGTGGTTGAACGCTAACGATTTCAGCATGCTTGCGGCAATTCGTTTTCGTTGCGCCAAGCGCAGGAGAAGCATTAAAATGCGCAAAAGCTCTGGCTACCAAAATAATGGTACTTGTCGCAAAGTATCTTCGCTCATAAATGAACACACGAAATCTGACGTTGTTTACCCTGCTTCTGGCATGTCTCATCCAACCCGCGCTCTCCATGGGCCAAGATTCAAAGACCCAACCCTCGGACGATATTGTACGGGAGTCAAAATCGACCGATTTCAATACAGGCATCTACTACAAAAACAAGCTCGAATTCTCCTTGGAAACGGGATGGCTTCCGATCAATATCCCCTGGCCTTTCGATTTTCTCGTGGGCGATCAATATAATGTGACCGGACTTAAATACACGCTCGTACCCAACATTGCTTCTCTGCGATGGCATATGGACGACGTTCGAGGTCCTTGGGTTCTACGCGGCAATTGGGATCTTACAGTCAGCGGGACATACACTGCGATTCCGAGGGGGCCAGAAACTCGGTATTGGGCTTACGACATGGGTATTCGGCGCAATTTTGTCCAGCCTAACTGGAGAATTGTGCCCTACTTTGATTTACGCCTGGGACTCGGAGATATTAACGCAAAGGGACCTAAAGGTGCCCCCTATGGGCAGGGACAGGACTTCACGTTTACTTTCATGTTGGGCAGTGGCGTGCGATACAACTTCAATCCTCGCTATGCCATTTCGGCCGGCATAAATTTCATGCATATATCAAATCTTTATTTGTCCGAACCGAAGTTTCTAAACTATGGCATCAATGTTTACGGGCCCATGGTCGGTATCAATATGCGGTTAGGTAAGCCGAGACGAAGGTCCACGCAACAATCTCTCGATATGAGGTGACATGTCGGTAGTGTTCGTTGCGACAGCGCTACGCCCACTTGTAATGGTTTCTGCTGGCGCGCATCGCTGGCAAGAATTCTTGTCGCATCCCGAACCGGCAGAGCGATCTCGCATGGTGTTGAACTATACTATGCGGCTTGTAGCATGCTTCCACTACAAAGGCGGCAATTATGACAATCGAGCGGCGTGACTTTCTTAAAACGACGGGAAAAGCTATAACCGTGGGCGCGGCCACACTTGCATTGGGCGGCAAGATACTCGGCGCAAACGATCGTGTCCGCGTCGCAATTTGCGGAGTACGCGGTCGTGGCAACGACCATATTAAGGGTTTCCCCCGCGTGCCGGGAACAGAGATTGGCGCTCTGTGCGATGTGGATGAAAGCGTGTTGAACCAGCGCCTCGGCGACGTCGAGAAGCAGGGCCTGCCAAAGCCCAAATCCTATGTCGATATTCGCAAGCTCCTCGAGGACAAAGATATCGACGCCATCTCCATCGCCACGCCCAATCATTGGCACTCGCTGATGGCCATCTGGGCGTGCCAGGCCGGGAAAGATGTGTACGTAGAAAAACCCTGCTCGCACAACACCTTTGAAGGACGCCAACTGGTACGTGCGGTAAAGAAGTACAACCGAATTTGTCAGCACGGCAGCCAGTCGCGGTCGAACCCCGGCATGCTGGAGGCCATTAAACATCTGAGTGACGGTACGGTCGGCGATGTCTACATGGCCCGCGCAATTTGCTACAAGTGGCGCCCATCAATCGGGCGTGCTTCGGAAGAACCCGTTCCCTCCGGCGTCAATTACGACCTGTGGACCGGCCCCGCGCCGCTCAAGCCGTTCACGCGCAACCGCTTTCACTACAACTGGCACTGGATTTGGGACACCGGCAATGGTGAAGTCGGCAATCAAGCCATCCACGAGATCGATATCGCGCGGTGGGGCTTGGGCGTTGGCTTCCCGGTATCCGTGTCCGCCATGGGTGGACACTTCATGTTCGACGACGACCAGGAAACCCCCAATACCTTGCATGCTACGTTCTGCTTCGATGGTCCGGCTGGCAAACGCAAGATGATGGAGCTCGAAGTCCGGCACTGGATCACGAACCACGAGGTGGAAATCGGCACCGGTGCTTACGGAGCCAGTGGTGTGCCCCCCGCCGGGCTCATCGCCAACGCAAACAAAAAACCTGCCGATAAACAGCAGTCCCTCGGTCCGAAAGATGCCAAGACCAATACCGTCGGCAACGTTTTCTATGGATCGAACGGCTATCTCGCCGTCGATGGATACGACTCCTACAAGACATGGATAACCGATCAGGTCGAACCCGGTCCCTCCGGCAAAGGTTCGGCGGACCACTACGCGAACTTCATTGATTGCGTTCGCAGCCGTCGTCCCCAGGACATTCATTCGCCCATTGAAGAAGCCCACATCTCCACGACACTCGTGCACCTGGCCAATGCCTCGTACCGTCTGGGCCGCACCCTGCGATTTGACGCCGCACAAGAGCAAGTCATCGGCGATGACGAAGCGAATCGCCTACTCCGCGGCACTTATCGCGCGCCATACGTTGTGCCGGAACAGGTCTGAGCCACAGCAACGCCCGCTGTGAGGGAGGAAATGATGGTTACACGACGCCAATTTCTCGATGCACTTGCAGTAAGCGCGGCGAGCTTGGCAATGGGAACTACGGCAAAGAGCTACAGCCGGGTCCTCGGTTCCAATGATCGCCTAAACTTTGCCGTCATCGGTCTGAATGGGCGAGGATACGCCCATCTCGCGGCGCTCAAAGCGAACAAAAGCGCCGCCCGCATCTCGCATGTCTGCGATGTGGACAGCACTATCCTCAAAAAGTTTGCGGATACTGTGCAGCGCGAGACAGGCGAGTCTCCTGCCGCGGAGAAAGACTTTCGCACGATTCTCGAGCGGAAGGATGTCGACGCCATCACGATTGCTACTCCCGACCATTGGCATGCACCTATGGCCATCGCAGGGTTGCAGGCGGGCAAGCACGTCTACGTGGAAAAGCCCTGCAGCCACAATCCTGCTGAGGGAGAAATGCTGGTGCAGGCCCAGGAGAAGTATGGAAAGCTCGTGCAGATGGGCACACAGCAGCGCTCTTCGCCACATTCCATAGAGGTCGTCGAAAAGATTCGCGAAGGTGTTATAGGCAGGCCCTACTTCGCGAAAGCCTGGTACAGCAACGTAAGAAAATCGATCGGCACCGGCAAGGAAGTGCCCGTGCCAGCGCATCTTGACTGGAACCTGTGGCAGGGTCCCGCGCCACGCCAGCCCTATAAGGACAATGTGCACCCTTATAACTGGCACTGGTTCAAAGTCTATGGGACTGGCGAAACGCTCAATAATGGCACTCACGAAGTCGATGTCTGCCGCTGGGCGCTTGGCGTCGACTATCCGCAACGGGTCACTTCCTCAGGCGGCCGGTATCAGTTCAAGGACGACTGGCAGTTTTATGACACGCTGGTCACCAGTTTCGAATACGAAGACAAGACGTTGTCCTGGGAAGGCAAGAGCTGCCAGGGAATGAAATATTATGGCCGTGATCGTGGTTCGCTGATCATGGGAACAACCGGCACAGTGCTGGTCGATCGCGACGGCTACGAGATCTACGATCTCAAAGGAAATAAGACGAAAGAATTCAAGGCTGGCAGCACAACCTCATCTTCGGACCTCCTCGGCCGCGATTCGATGACCGATGCCCACTTCGCAAACTTCATCGCGGGAATCCGCAAAGGCGACAAGCTCAACGCGCCCATCTCCGTCGGCAACGTCGCTGTCACCATGCTGCAGCTCTCCAACATTGCTTGGGAAGTCAACCGGGAGCTGCATCTCGACTCGAAAGACGGGCGGATCCTGGGCGACCCTGAAGCAATGAAGATGTGGGGCCGCGAGTACGAGAAAGGCTGGGCGCCGCATGCTTAAGGTGCAGCGGTGCCTGCCGGATGACGAGCTGCAAATCAAAAGCAACTTCTCCCGTCGCGATTTCGTTCGCTCCGGTGCGCTCATTGCGGCGGGTTTCACAGCTTCGTGCGACGTCTTCGCACTAGCTCAGGGACGCCCATCGGCTGACGAATCGCCTATTCGTTTTGGCCTGGCCAGCTACACGTTCCGCAACTTCAGTCGTACGCAGATGATCGGCTTCCTGAAGCAGCTCAATGTACTCGCGCTCAATGCAAAGGACGTGAAAGATCATCTCCCGACAAATCCGCAAGAGGAAGCAGCCGCGCTGGCGGATTACGCCGCGGCGGGCGTCAAGCTTCACGCTGCCGGAACGATCTATTTCCCGAAAGACGAAGATGCCGACATTCGCAGTAAGTTCGAATACTGCAAGCGAGCAGGTATCGCCGTTATTGTCGCCGGCGACCCCGCGCTGGAAACTCTGCCGCGAATCGAGAAGTTCGTAAAGGAATACGACATCCGCTTCGCCATCCACAATCACGGGCCGGAAGATAGGCTCTGGCATTCGCCCCTGGACGTATTGAAGGCGGTAAAGGGTATGGATCCGCGCATCGGCTGCTGCATCGATGTCGGGCACACCGCTCGTTCCGGCACGGATGTGGTTCAGGCCATCCGCGAAGTAGGCCCCAGGCTGTTCAATGTGCACGTGAAGGATCTCACGAACTTCCAGAGCAAGGAGAGCCAGGTCCCGGTGGGAGACGGCATAATGCCGATGCGCAAGATGTTTGAAGCTCTTATCGCGATGAGGTACAGGGGCTTCGTCGATCTGGAGTACGAGATTCACCCGGACGACCCAATGCCCGGCGTAATCGCGAGCTTTGCCTTCATGCGAGGCATCGTGGCAGGGCTGGCGTAAGCGAGTCAGGGCCGATGCAGTGTGTGGAAGGTCGCCGCGACGCGCTTAGCCCGATCGATGCCTTGGCGCCAAGCGCTCGTTAAAACCGTGACCACAGCGGCATATTAGGCCTCCCGTAGAACGCGATTTACTGCCGAAGTCACCGCTTGCCAGCGCGACTCTTCGGT
>DATBYP010000294.1:0-17930 GCA_036513675.1 Candidatus Acidiferrum sp. | reverse complement strand
GAGCAGAAGGTTTTGATAATTCGCTGGTGGTCTCGAGGCAAGAGGCTTCGAGAAAAGGCCAACAGGTGAGAATCACCCTACGATTCGATATTTGAGTATAGGGGAGGGTAGCGAAGGCGTCAAACTGCAGGTCGCGCGGCGAAGACGGGCACTGCTGTGCCGTGCCGTGCCCCTACGGGACCTTCACCGGCGTTCCGCCGAATCGCCGGAGTTAGTACTTTCCATGGAAAATAGCTTTGTCGATATCGGGCCAGAACTCTTTCAGGATATTGAAAGCGCCGTCCAATGCGATTTGTGTCAGCCATTTCTGGCCGGTCTTGGTCCAGGTACGTTCTCGCGCGGGGTAATATAGATCCGAAATTCCTGCGCCTGCCCCGTTGCCGATAATTTCCGACATATTTATGGTGCGACCACCGGAATCGGTACGTGTGACAAGCAGGCGGCTCACGGCATAGCCCGTGCGCTTGAAAAAACCACCGTGTCCTAGCGTGTAGTATCTCGGGTCTTCGTGCGTTAGTGCGGGCAGGATGGCTTCCGTCATGTAATTAGCAACGGCCTGGTCAGCCACCCCGTGCCAATAGTAGCGGCCAAACGCTTTGCCGCCATGGCCAAACTCCGGGTAGGAATTATTGGCCTGGCTGACGCCGGAGAGAATTCCGGCGGAAACAAAGGACGAGTAATCGAAGCTGTCTTGCGTGGCTAGCCAGAACTTTTCCCGCAAGGATAAAGGGGGGAGCTGAGTGTTGGTGCTCACCGCTCGGTAATTCGGGAAGATCCCGAGAATGCGCTTGGATTGTTTGGCGGTATCGTCGTCGTCCACCTGACCTGATGGAGTAGGGCGCGATTGCGACTGCAGGTCGGGCGTGGCCTCGGATCGCGGCGGCGCTTCCTCCGCGGGCTGCTGCTGCTGAGCCGCAACGCGCTGTGGGCTGGAACAAAGCAAAAGCAAGGCCGCGAGAAAAGCGGGTCCAACGCACGCACGCGAATGTATAGGCAATTTGCGAAACATCATCCCCAGCCTCCGGTGTACTCCTGTGTGATGCATAGAGCGGGAATCTCGTTTTAGGCTCAGGAGGTCGGCAATTTCAACGGCTCGAGTTGTCGGGCTGGTCTGGATATTGCTGTTTTCAAATGTTTTAGGGGGTGCGCTGCGGAGGGGATGCGGTCCGGCACAATATGAGAGCTGTGGTGGTCAGGCTGATTCGGAAAAGGTATGGTGCGGGAGAGAGGACTTGAACCTCCACGACCTTTCGGCCACAAGATCCTAAGTCTTGCGCGTCTGCCAGTTCCGCCACTCCCGCAGCGTGGGCAGCATATACATTATACAGGCGATGCGGCGTTTACTGCGACGATGACATGCATGGGATGCGACGGAGGCCGCTAGATGGGGGGATCTGTGCTCGCCGCCGCAGCGGTGTCGTTCACGCGGATGACGAGGGTTTGGTCGCTGAAGAAATGACGCTGGCCAGACGTACCGGACGAAGTCGGGTCCGCATTGACCGTATAGCTGCTTACCAACCCGCCTGTGGCGACCGGACCATATGCGAAGTTGTAGCCGCTCTTGGTCCCGGTGGCCAGCACAGAATCGATAAGGCAAGAAGAAGTTGATGTGGGCGGGTTCAGAGGCGCACAGTTGGCGGCGGACCCACCATCACCGAGATCGGCGAGTATTGTGGCGAAGCTGGGACCGAAACTGGATTGATAGACGACTTGCGAAGTATTGATGGAGCGCAAGGAGGCGATGGCGGACGCTTCGTTGGCAGCCATATGCGAGCGCAGAAGGTTCGGAATGGCAATCGCCGCCACAATCAGGATGATGGCTACTACGACCAACAACTCGATAAGGGAAAAACCCGCTTGCCTAGTGCGCATCTGTTGTGGGCTCCTGGAACCTTCGCAACTACATGCAAAGGTCACCTTCCCAACTTCCTCGAATGGAAAGGCCGAACGGGCGGTTGCCACATAGTATATGTTTTAGTGGCCGAACGCGGGATTTTTGTTGTTTGGCAAGCCGGCGAGATGCTCCCAGCGCATATACAAGGCTGGAGCTTCCGCACTGGATTAGAGCCGCGACGCGGAGCATAATGTCAGGAACGGTGTACATCGCGCGGCGCGCCTGAGGCGCCCTGGGTCGAATCCGAAAAAGGGAGTCAAGAGTGGAGTTGCGAACGAGGGCAGCGCAATGATCGTTCAAGAGCTGGGCGATCAACTGATTCTGATCCGGCAAACGGATCATGCGGTGTTGTCCGGCTTTTTTGCCCGCGAGTGGGGCAACGACCTTTTCCAGCGGCCCGAACCTTTCGAATCCTTGCGCCTGGCGGCCAGCGAACACGACAATGGCTGGCGAGAATGGGAGCTGCAGCCGCAAATCGACCCCAAAACGCGTTTGCCGTACAGCTTCATGTCGCTTCCGACCGAGACGCATATCGAGCTTTATCAGCGGGGAATCGAGCGCTTAGTAAAGACGGATCGTTATGCCGGGTTGCTGGTGAGCATGCACGCATCGGGATTATATGACCGAGCGCGCGCCACAATCCCCGGATTTTCCGCAAAGTACGTGAAATCAACGGAGACGGAAGCGGTCAGCGGCTTTCTGCAAGCGCTGAAGCTGCAGCAATTGCGGCTGAAGGTGGACCTTCGCGCGGAGGCGGCTACTAAGGAACTTGTGCAGGAGAAATTGGTGGAGAGCAATTCGCGGCGGCTCGAAGCGTTGGACCGCCTGTCGCTTTACTTCTGCATGAGCGGCACGCCGCATGACGCGACTATCGAGAGCGTTCCAGTGGATGACCATGGCAGCGAAGTCGATTGGGAGCTGCGCTCGTACGGACCGAATGCCGTTTCGCTGGGGCCTTATCCATTCCGACGGGAACCCCTGCAAGTGAGCATTCTGGTGAGACGGGTGCCGAAACGTTTGTACACAGGTAGTCTCGATTTTCAAACAACGCTGGCGCGCGCGCCGTACACGGCGCTGAATTTTACGCTGCATGCCGGCGGTGCCTTGTCGGCGGCCCCCCGATTTGCTGTGGCGTAACTTACGTCAGATGACGCCCGCGAGTTTCCGGCAACATTAGAGAAAGCAAGGCGGCGACAAAGAAAGCGCCCGCCTGCAGGAAGAAAGCGGGGCCGATGCCGCGCTTAACGGCGAGAGCGCCGACCGCGAACGGAGCAACTGCCGAGATTCCACGACCAACGTTGTAGCTTAGCCCCATGGCTGCGGCGCGGATTTCACCTGGGAAGATTTCGCTGGCAATTGCGGCGTAGCCAGAGAAAAATCCCGTTCCAAAGAATGCTACGAGAGGCCCCAGCACCAGCAGCAAGGTCGGACTACTTGTCATTCCGTAGATTGGAACCAGTACGGCGGCAATTAGCAGGTATGTGAAATAGGGTTTTCTGCGCCCGAATGCGTCGGCGAGAAAGCCGAAAGCGGCATATCCGACGAATTTGCCTGCGCACAGTACCAGGAAGAATGTCGTTGTTTTCACGAGGCTGAGTCCGCGCCCGCCTTGCGCCGGCGGAAGCGACAAATACGCAGGGATCCATGTAAACAAGCCCCAATATCCGAAGAGGCCGCAAGTGTTCATAGTGGTTGCTAGCAGTCCGGTGCGCAGAACTTTGCCTGAGAGCAGACGGCGGAGCGGCGGCCGCTGCGCACCAGCCGATCGGCGTTCGGTCCAGAGAGTTGGCTCCGGCACGCTGGCTTGAATCCAGAAGACGAGAAGGGCCGGCAAAACGCCGACGAGGAAAACCGCGCGCCATCCGAAATTCGGCAGCACTAGCCAAACCACAAGGGCGGCAATCGCTTCGCCGATGGCATACGCGGATTGCATCAGGCCGAGCGCCTTACCGCGGTGTTCCGGCCTCCAGGTTTCGGCGATTAGCGCGGCGGCGGCGGTCCACTCGCCGCCCATTCCGAGGCCAAGCACAAAACGAAACACCGCCAATTGCGTGACCGAGTGGGAAAACGCGCAAGCGGCGCTGGCGAATGAATACACCAGAATCGAGATCATCAGGGAACGAGTGCGCCCGATGCGATCGGCCACTACGCCGAACAGAAGCCCTCCAATCGCAGAAGCCACCAGCGTGAGGGAATTCAGAAAGCCGGCCGTGCGCGTGTCCATGGAGAATTCGCGGATAAGGTAGGTGAGCACGAGCGAGTACAGCATCACGTCCATGGCGTCGAGCATCCAGCCGAGCCCGCCGGCGAGGAGGGATTTGCGCTCCGCGGCGGTGATCTGGCGCGGCCAATCGAAGAGGCGAGGTGGCCCGTTCGGTGCGGCAGCTTTCCTTTTGGGCGGCTGGAGAGTGTCAGGCATTGCGCGCGATTCTAACTGAGTATTCGCCAATTGACTCCTCCCGGTGCTCGCGGTCACAATTCAAAAAAGTGGCGCATTTGCTTTTTCCGCGGCGGATTTCTGCTTGACTTCCGAATGACCTGCTTGCATTGTTAAAAGCTTTGTCCCTTGAGAAATCCGCACCGAGGGGCAGAAAGGCGCATTCCAGCTCGACATGACCCGCGTACGGCTCTGTTTTCACGATCGCTGCTTTGATGGCACCGCCTCGGCCGCCCTGTTTTATCGTTTTTACCGCGAACGCTTCGACTCCGCCGCCGATTTTCACTTCAGCGGGATGACGCATCGGGCGGCGCATCCCTGGGAGGGCGGCTTGTTCGACGGCGATGAGAACGTCATTGTGGACTTTAAGTATTCGAACTCGCCGAAGCTGACCTGGTGGTTTGATCATCATCAAAGCGCGTTTCTTACTCCGGAGGATGCTCGGCATTTCCGTGCACATCCCGGCCCGCACATGTTTTATGAGCCGGACTACCGCTCTTGCACGAAGCTGATTGCCACCGTGGCGAAGGAGAAATTCGGATTTGATACGCGGCCGATGGAAAATCTAATCCATTGGGGCGACATCATTGACGGCGCGCAGTATCCGACGCCGGAGTCGGCCGTGGAGATCGCTGAGCCTGCCACGCAGCTCGCACTGGTGATCGAAGCCGCACCGGAAGACGGGCTGCCCGCGCGCATTATTCCGGAGCTGGCGTATCGGCCGCTTGCCGAAATGATCCAATTGCCGCTTGTTGCGAAATATTTGGGACCTTTGCTCGAGCGCCATCGCCGCTCGATTGACATTCTTCGCCAGCGTGCGGAAGCGCGCGACAACGTCATCTTTTTTGACGTAAGCGACCTGGACCTGGAAGGCTATAACAAATTTATTCCGTACCTCCTGCACCCGGAATGCGTGTACTCCGTAAGCGTGAGCGCGTCGGCCGTGCGCGCGAAAGTCAGCCTGGGGACGAACCCTTGGAACCAGGCGAGCGCTGACAAGAACCTGGCGTCGCTGGCGGAGAAGTTTGGCGGCGGAGGCCATCCGCGCGTTGCCGCTATTTCGTTTGAGCCGAGCGATCTTCCGCGTGCCCGCGAAGTCGCGCGCGAATTAACCGCCGTCCTGCGCGCTTAAATTCCACGTTTTGGATTGGCGGTGACGAAAAATTCCATGCGGACGTGCGTTCGACAAAGACGTGCTCCCCATGTAAAATTCTAAGGTTCTCTGCGGGCCGGTAGCTCAATGGTAGAGCAGCTGACTCTTAATCAGCGGGTTGCAGGTTCGAGTCCTGCCCGGCTCACCACTTGTTTTCAATAACAGCTTCGTCTGACTTCTCCGAAACAAGGAACTGTGCCCAATTTTGTGCCACACCCGGCGCAAAATCGATGGCGCTTTGTCCGCGAATCTCGTCGGCACGCATTCCGGTATTCAGCGCCAGCAATACAATAGGGTAGAGGCTTCGGCATCGGCTCTTCGAAGCGACAGCGAGTAACGCGGATTGCCCCTTCTGGCGATTTCCGGCCTTCGCTCCGCCACCCGTACGCACAGCCAGTTATCTCTTTCGGCGATCCAGAGCCAACAAACGCCTGGATGTGCCGCACCCTGGTTCTATACAATGGACTCGCCGAATTGCGATGTTCACGGACTGGAGAGAGATCATGGCTAATGGTCCCTATGCGGTAAGGCGCGCCAATCCACGGTTCTCTTTTTTCGCGGATGCCGAAGTTACTCTTGGCGACGGAACGGGGGTTCGCGCACAGGTTGCCGAATTGAGCTCGCGTGGTTGCTATATCGATACGCTCGAACCCATTCCCACTCGTACGAAATTTCGCCTCCGGATCTGCGATGGCATAAGCACATGCGAACTGCACGGCAAAGTGCTGTATCTGCATTCAGGTGGCGGCTTTGGAATTTTCGGCATGGGCGTGCTGTTTGAAGAGATGGGTGCCGAGCAGCACTCCGCAATCGACGCGTGGTTGAGCGGACTCGCCGGGCATCCTGGGAAAGATTTGGGAAGGAACTCCTTCCCTCAAATCAGAGCATAAAATCGCATAGAATCGACCGGCCGCGTTGTAATCACGCGCTCATAAAACGAGTGTAATCCGATTTGTGCGTATACGTCCCAAAACTTGCTGGTGGTCGACTAAGTCTTTGTAAATGTGTTAGTTGAGGGCCTATGCCTCTTTACCTCGATTTGCCCCTTTCTAAAAAGAGCTCTTGATATAAGAGAGTTCTTACAGCTGTATCCAACAGACTAATAATCCGTCGGCTGCTTCCCGCAAAACAGTACGAAGGACCCATTTTGAAACACGTGGCGTTCCGGCACAAATAGCTAGTACTAATAGTTCTATTACTGCGCTTCGGGCCGAGACGGTGAGCGCACGGATGTCGCGGAGACGACGATATGTCGCTAGGCAGGCTTGATCAGGAGACTGTGGACAGCCTTCCCCGTCTGCCTGACGTGTATGACGCGTACGGCGTCGAGGTCAATGCGCTGTCGGTCGAGGAAATCTTTGCCCTGTACGAGCATACGGGCTTTCTGTATCCGGACAAAGCAGCACGCCTTTTTCCACACCTCCCCCAGGTGAGGGAGAACTGGCGGCGAATGCTGAGCGCCGGCGAGTCTCTCCTTTATGTACTAACCGCCGGAGACAAGAAGCGCGGACGCGCGTCGCTTGCGGTTTGGCGCAGCACGCGAAATGGCTGGATGTCGCAGCATTTGGTCTCAGAAAACAATCCATACGCATCGCGTGCGGTCATGCTGGCCGCCGCTGCGGCACGGATTCGCAAAGGGTGCGATCTCTCGGCACAGAACTGGTTTCGGCCGGAGAACCGCTTTCCAGCGCGCGTATTCGGATCGATGGTGCAGACCATTGGCGAACGCCTTTCCTCGGTCCAGAGACATGCGTACTTTGCGCTACCGAGAGCACTATCGCTGCCGACGGATAAGCGGATTCGCGTTGTCCGCTACAACGCTTCTCATCAAGAGGCACTGTTGGAGATTGCAGCAGCGGCGCGCGGAAGCATTTACGTGCTGGCGGAAGAATTGGAACAAGATGCCGAATTTGGAGCGGTGGACGAACTCTACCGCCGCGTGGGGCTGCGACGCACGCGGCAAATCTGGCTTGCCTACCGAGCCAATAAAGAGGAGCCCATCGGCGCCGTGATCGCCTATCGCGGGCCTCTGGGTGTCAATTTCAGCTATTTGGAAAATCGTTGCGACCTGCTACTGCACCCCACGCTTCCTGAATCGGAGGTCTCCGAGGCAGCTTCCGCCCTCTTGACAGAGTGTTCGGAAGCATACAGCGATTTCGAACTAGAAGAGATTCCCGTGATTGCAGAGGAAATGGCGACGCACGTCCTGTTCAAACTTGGCGTTGAGTTTCTCCGCCATTATTGCCAGGGAATCTGGCTCAAGGACGGACATCCTCGTTTCTACCGGCATGTGGATGGTTTCTATTCAAAATTATTAGCGCGTATGGAAAGGCAGGAGCTGCAAACGGCGCTCATAGGTCAGGAACGGTGATGAATAGGGGCACGGCGACGGCCGATTACATCATGGAGGACCCGCGCGAGGCGATGCGCCTCGAGCTGAAGGTGGATCCGCACCCGTGGGTACAAAAGTATCTGGCGCGGCGCATACACGCGGGCGCGGAAGTTCTCTCGGTTGGCTGTGGCCCTGGAGTGATTTTGCGGGAGGTGTGCGCCTTGGACGCTTCCATTCAAGCGACTGGCTTGGACATCAGCGATGAGCGCGTGCAGGAAGCGAAACAGAGAAATCGCGAGAATGCGCAAGCAAACTTCGTTCGTGGGGACGCCCAGGCAATGGACTTCGCCTCGAACACCTTCGACATAGTGTATTCACGGATGTTGTTGGAATACCTGAAGGACAAAGAAAGCGCCGTCAAGGAAATGGTCAGAGTTTGCAAGCGCGGCGGGGTGGTTTTGCTGCAAGACCTGGACGGCCAGCTTTTGTGGCATTACCCCGAGGATCCTGTGGTGCAGGGCACGGTTGAAAAGGTGGTGCGGGCTTTAACGGTCACAGGGTTCGATCCGTTCGTCGGCCGGAAGCTTTTTTTCTTCGCGCATCGGGCCGGGCTGAGAAATATCGACGTACAGGTGGAGTGCTATCACTTGATCGCAGGCGAAATTGAGCCGCCGATTCTTGAGCAGTGGGAGCTCAAGTTAGAGATTGCGGGACCGCAACTGGCGCGGTTGTTGGGGAGCGAAAGTGAAGCACGAGAACAGAGCCGGCGATTCCTTGAGTATCTGCGCCGGCCGGACACGCTGACCTATTCGACGGTATTTACCGTAACTGGGGAGAAGCCTTGAGAGTTTTGCATCGTGCCACCCAGGAAAAATCTGGAGCGGCCAGACAGCGGACTTGATCGGGCACATCGCATGGGAACAGGGATCAAACAGAGGTCGGGGAGACGAGCTATCGGGACCCAGGGACAAATCCACGGTGGGGAATCGTACGCCAGCTTTGCTGACGAGTTCTTCATAGAAGGGACGCTAAATATGCGGTCGATTCGCAAACAGAGTCTCGGCGCGGCAAGGTCCGCCGGACGAACCATGCTTGCCAGCGTTGCGGCAGTGCTTTTGGTTGCCAACTCGGGAGCGCAGGGTCACCAGAGCGTGCCGGATGTCACGACGCTGAGCATGGAAGACCTGATGAATATGCAGGTGACATCCGTGTCCAAGCGCACGCAGAAAGTGGCAGACGCTGCGGCCGCCGTCTTTGTAATTACACAGGAAGACATTCGACGATCGGGGGCCACGAGCATTCCCGAAGCACTGAGACTTGTGCCCGGATTGGAAGTGGCACGCATCGACTCGAACAAGTGGGCGATCGCTTCTCGAGGATTTAACGGCCGGTTTGACAACAAGCTATTGGTCCTCATCGACGGCCGAAGCGTCTATACGCCCCTATTTTCTGGCGTGTACTGGAATGTCCAGGACGTCATGCTCGAGGACATCGATCGCATTGAAGTAATCCGGGGCCCCGGTGCCACGTTGTGGGGCGCCAATGCTGTAAATGGCGTAATCAACATCATTAGCAAGAAGGCCAAAGACACGCAGTCCGCCGTCGTGACCGCCGGGGCCGGAACCGAAGAGCGCGGCTCTGGCGGCGTTCGATACGGAAGCAAGATCGGCAACACGTCATACCGAGCCTACGGCAAGTATTTTAATTGGGGGCCATCGGACTATCCATCCGGGATGACCGCGCATGATGGATGGGACGCGCTGCGCGGAGGGTTTCGCGCGGATTGGACCCCAGCAGGCACTGATTCTCTGACTCTGCAAGGCGATATTTATCGCAGCAAGTACGGGGAAACGCTAACGGTCCCGTCTCTAAACGCACCCTATTCGAGCACCTTCCCCAACAATGGAAAGTACAGCGGAGGAAACCTTTTGGGGCGGTGGAATCACAGCTCCGAGGGTTCGTCGATGTCGCTGCAGATGTACTACGACAATACGACGATAGCCGACAACTCCCTGTTCGTGGACCATCAGAACATATTTGATATGGATTTCCAGCATGGATTCCACGTGGGCGATTCGCAGCAATTTGTGTGGGGACTTGGTTACCGGTCGATCCGAGACCGGAACGACCCCAGCTTCTCCGTTTCCCTTCAGCCAAATCAGCTAACGCTGAATCATTTCAGCGCATTCGTGCAGGACGAAATAAGCCTGGTCGATAACCGCCTGCGCATAACGTTCGGCTCGAAATTCGAGCATAACGATTTCACCGGGCTTGAGGTGCAGCCGAACGCGAGATTACTGTGGACCCTGACGCCAAATCAGTCAGTCTGGACAGCGGTTTCGCGCGCAGTGCGCACTCCGGCGCTGACCGAGGAGGGTCTGCGGCTGAATTCGGCGGTCATACCGCCGGCCACGCCGACAAATCCAACTCCATTTCCAGCGGTTGTGACGGTTTTCGGAAGCCATCAGTTCCAATCTGAAGACCTGCTTGCTTATGAATTGGGCTATCGAGTTCAGGCAACCAATTCGCTCTCCGCGGACATTGCTACCTTCTATAACAATTACTCTAACCTTCGCACGGCCGAGCCAGGAGCACCTTTCCTGGAAGGAAGTCCCGTACCCACCGACATCGTAATTCCCTTCGTTGCCGGAAATAAGATGAGCGGAGGAACGTACGGGGTCGAGCTATTTGCAGACTGGAAGGTCGTTCCCAAGTGGCGTTTAGTGGGTTCTTACAGCTATCTGCAAATGAACATACGAAAGAATTCCGACAGCTTGGATCCGACTCCAGACAGCCCCAACGGGTCGAGTCCGCGCCATCAATGGTATCTGAGATCCTCCATCGATCTGCCTAAGCATTTCGAGCAAGATACGACTCTGCGTTTCGTGGATCATCTGGCGAGCTTGAATATACCCAGCTATTACTCACTGGATGCCCATCTAGGCTGGCGACCGATTTCTCGGATCGAATTTTCGATCGGCGGCCAAAACTTGCTGGATAACCGGCATCTGGAATTCATTCCAGATTTCATAACCACCGCTCCGACCGAGGTCAAGCGCACAGTCTACGGCAGTATGACGTTCAAGTTTTGATTCGATTGGCGACTGACCTCTCAACGATGAGCACTCACGGGCGGGAAATGTAATGTTGAGAAGAATGGGAATCTTGATCGCGGTACTTGGTATGACGTTGAATTGGACGTCAACGGCGGACGCACAAGCCGGTGATGCCTCCGATTCTTCGGAATACCTGATCAAGGCCGGTTTTATTTACAACTTCGCGAAATTCGTGGAGTGGCCATCCGCTACATTTGCCCAGCCAGATTCACCGATCGTGATCGGAGTTTTAGGGACCGATCCTTTCGGCAACGTGCTCGATCGCATCGTAGAGGACAAGAAAATTGGACCAAGAGGATTTGTCGTCAAGCGATATAAATGGGGAAAAGATCTGAAAGATCTGAAGGACTGCAAAATCCTGTTTGTGAGCGCATCCGAAAGAGCGCACATCGACGAGGTCTTACAGAGTGTTAAGGGTTTACCGATCCTTACGGTCGGTGAGACGCCTGGTTTTGCCGAACGCGGCGGGGTGATCCGATTTACCCTGGAAGACAACCGTGTGCGCTTTGAGGTCAATGTCGACGCAGCACACCAGGCGGACTTGAACATTAGCTCGCGGCTGCTGACGCTGGCGAAAATCATCCCGCAAACTACCGCCACCGGAAGGAATCCGGGATGATTCTTCAGAACCTTTCCATCAAGCGCAAGCTGACACTGATAACGATGTTAACCAGCAGCGCCGCCCTGGTTCTCTCTGCTTTGAGTTTCCTTATCTACGACCTTGTTTCCTTCCGGCACTTGCTTATTCAGGATCTGATGACGCAAGCGGAAATCATCGGATACAACAGCGCCGGCGCGATGGAATTCAAGGACGTGCCCGCCGCAACCGCGACCCTCTCGGCGCTAACGGCCAAAGAAGACGTCGTGACGGCAGGCCTGTACGGCCGCGACAGCAAGATGTTTGCGCACTATTCTCGCAACAACAACGTCATACCCTTGCTTCTTCCCACACATTCGCAAGATAGGGGCTATCGGTTTGAAGGGGGATTTCTGCAGGTCTTCCATGACGTGACCCTGAATGGGGAACGCCTCGGGACCCTGTTCTTGCAATCGGATATGCGGCAATGGAGCGTAAGGGCTAAGCGCTACGCCGGCATTCTTTTCATCTTTGTCTTGATCTCGGGTTTGTTTGCATTGTTGGTCTCTTCGAGACTTCAACGGTTGATTTCCCGGCCCATTCTGCACCTGGAAGACACCATGAGAATGGTTTCGGCCAACCGTAACTACGAGGTGCGCGCGACAAAGTCCTATGGTGATGAAATTGGAAAGTTGATCGACGGCTTCAACACCATGCTGTCCGAAATCCAGCAACGGGATACAGCATTGCGCGGTGCTAACGACGAACTAAAATCCAGGACGGGTGAACTGGAGAAAGAGATCCTGTACAGAAAGCAAACGCAGGAAGAACTCTTGAAGGCCAAACACGTAGCGGAGGAAGCCAGCCGCGCGAAGAGCACATTCCTGGCGAACATGAGCCACGAATTGCGAACCCCACTCAACGCCATCATCGGATACAGCGAAATGTTGGAGGAGGAGACTCGGGAATCTGGAAAGTCGGACAGCGTCCAGGATCTCCGCAAGATCCAATCAGCAGGGAAACATCTGTTGTCGCTCATCAATGATGTTCTGGACCTGTCGAAAATCGAAGCTGGAAAGATGGGTTTGCACCTGGAGAACTTCGAAGTGGCGCCGTTGATCGACGAAATGACCACCACATTGCAACCTGCGGCGGCCAAAAACGGCAACACGATTCACGTGCATGTCGCAAACAGCCTCGGCGGCATGCGCGCGGATGTCACCAAAGTCAGACAGATCTTGTTCAATCTGTTGAGCAATGCCTGCAAGTTTACCGATCACGGCACGATCTCCGTGGACGTCGACGAAAGCAAAATCGAGGGCCGCGATTGGGTTCGATTCCGCGTCAGCGACACGGGAATTGGAATCACGGCCCAGCAGAAGGAGAACCTGTTTCACGAGTTCTCCCAAGCGGATGCCTCGATCGCGCGAAAGTACGGCGGAACTGGTTTGGGACTCGCGATTACTTACCGGTTCGTGCAGTTGATGAAGGGCCGGATCTCGGTCGAGAGCGAGTCCGGGAAAGGTGCCACTTTCACGGTGCACTTGCCGGCCCAGGTTGTCGCGGATACACCGGAAACCGCGCGGTCAACGGCAAGCAGCGATGTCGCTCCCTCATCGGACGAATCCAAAACCCGCAAGGATACGATTCTCGTCATAGACGATGACGCTTCGGTTCGGGACCTTATGTCCCGTTTTCTCAGTAAGCTCGGATTTCATGTAGTTGCCGCGGCGAGCGGCGAAGAAGGTGTGCGACTTGCTCGGCAAGTTCGTCCGCTGGTTATCACACTCGATGTTGTTATGCCGGAGTGTGATGGCTGGACAGTGCTAAAGAAGCTGAAGAGCGATGCCGCATTAGCGGAGATCCCGGTCATCATGGTCACCATCGTCGACAACGAAGCTATGGGCCTTGATTTGGGGGCCTCCAATTACCTTATCAAGCCGGTCGATCGTGACCGCCTTGCAGTCCTTATTGAAAAGCACCGCGCTGGTCGCTCGGCCTCTATCACAGGGGCCACCGCGACCCCCTTTATATCAAACCCTCAACAACGTCGGAGGGAGTCGGAACGGCGAGCCTCAGGAAAGGTCGATCATGCCGAAGATCTTGTTAGTCGAAGATAATGAAATGAATCGAGACATGCTCTCCAGGCGCTTGCAGCGCAAGGGTTACTCCGTAATCTCCGCCCATGACGGGGAGCAAGGTCATTTGCTGGCCTGTTCGGAGATGCCCGATCTGATTCTGATGGACATAAGTCTTCCAGTGATGAATGGGTGGCAAGTGACTCGCCTGCTGAAGAGTAACGAATCAACGCGGCACATCCCTATTATCGCGCTGACCGCGCACGCGTTGGTTACGGATCGTGATAAGGCGTTTGAGGCAGGCTGCGATGACTACGACACTAAACCCGTTGAATTTGGACGTCTGAACGAAAAGATCGACAACTTGCTGACGGTGAAAAAATCATGACCAATTCCCGGCCGAGCCGGTTGCTTATCGTAGATGACAACGAAATGAACCGGGACATGCTTGCTCGTCGACTGTTGCGCAAGGGCTATGTCGTTGTACTGGCGGAGAACGCAAAAGAGTTGCCGGAACGCGTGAAACAAGACGCCGTGGATTTGGTTTTGTTGGACATTGAAATGCCGGAAATCAGCGGTATTGACGCCTTGCAAAAACTGCGCGAGCGCTACTCTGCGGCCGAGTTGCCGATCATTATGGTGACGGCAAAAACACAGAGCGACGATATTGTTAAAGCACTCGATTTAGGCGCTAACGATTATTTGACCAAGCCGATCGATTTTCCGGTCGCCGTGGCTCGCATAGGTACTCAGCTATCCCACAAACATGCGCAAGAGGCGTTGAAGGAAAGTGAAGAGCGCTATGCCCTTGCCGCTCGTGGCTCCAACGATGGCCTATGGGACTGGAATCTGTCGGCCAATATTGTGCATTTCTCCCCTCGTTGGAAGGCCATGTTGGGCTGCCAGGATGGCGAAATCGGCGACAGACCTGAAGATTGGTTCGACCGCATTCATGACGCGGATCGAGAACGAGTCAAAGAGGAGATTGCCGCTCATCAAAAGGGCTTAACTCCTCATTTCGAGAGTGAGCACCGCGTGCTGCACAAGGATGGAACCTTTCGTTGGATGCTGAGTCGAGGGGTCGCCGTTCACGACAGTTCCGGAAACGCTTTGCGCATGGCCGGCTCACAGACTGACATCACCGAAGGAAAGGTATCCGACCCTCTGACAGGTTTACCCAACCGCCTGCTGTTTATTGACCGCGTAGGCCGACTCGTCAAACACACGAAGCGCCGCAAGGACCAATTGTTTGCCGTTCTATTCATGGACCTTGACGGATTCAAGATGATTAACGACAGCATGGGTCATCTGATTGGAGATCAATTGCTGCTCGGAGTAGCTAGTCGGTTGGAGAAGTGTTTGCGGTCCACCGATACCGTCGCGCGTCTAGGGGAAACCTTCACGGTCGCGCGCCTCGGCGGGGACGAATTTACAGTCTTGCTCGACGATATTAAGGATCCGAGCGACGCCAAGCGCGCCGCGGACCGCATGATGAAGGCCCTGGCGGCGCCGTTCATTTTGGGCGGGAAAGAGATATTCACCTCCGTGAGCATCGGAATTGCTTTGAGCAACTCCGCCTACGAGCAACCAGAAGAGATCTTAAGAGATGCCGACACGGCAATGTATCGGGCCAAGTCTTTGGGCAAGGCCCGTTATGAGGTGTTTGACGCCGATATGCGAGCCAGTGTAATGGCTCGATTGCAATTGGAGACCGATCTGCGTCGCGCGCTCGAACGCGAAGAATTTCACAATTTCTATCAACCGATTGTTGCATTAGTTTCCGGCGAAATTGCCGGCTTTGAGGCTCTGTTGCGTTGGCAGCATCCCACTCGCGGCCTGCTCGGGCCCAGTGAATTTATCCCGGTCGCCGAAGAAACAGGCCTGATCCGCGAGCTTGGTTGGTGGAATTTGCGCGAAGCTTGCCGGCAGATCAGCGAATGGCGAGCAGCTTCAAGTGCCCATCGTAATCTAACAATTAGCGTCAACCTCTCCGCCAAGCAATTCCTACAGCCGAAACTTGTCGAAGACATTGGAAAGTTGCTGCATGATCTTGCTCTTCCACCGGAAGCTTTGAAGTTGGAGATCACGGAAAGCACCGTGATGGGAGACCCAACGGCGGCCGTGGAGATGTTGCAGCACATTAAGTCCCTGGGGATCCAGCTGGCGATAGATGATTTTGGTACGGGTTATTCTTCGTTGAGTTACCTCCACCGTTTTCCCCTCGACACTCTGAAGATCGACCGCTCTTTCATCAGTGGCATGGGAGATGACGGAGAAGGTATGGAGATTGCGCGAACCATTCTGCCCATGGCCAACAATCTTCGGTTAGACGTTGTTGCCGAGGGAGTAGAGACAATTCAACAGGTCGCTTTGCTGAAAAAATTACGCTGCAAATACGGTCAAGGATATTACTTTTCACAACCACTGTCCGCCGAGGGAACCGCAAAGTTATTGGCAGGAGACTTGACGTGGCAAGCGTGCGAGCAAACCAAATAGCTCAAAAGACGTTTGCAGTGGGAGGACTGGAGCCAATGGTCCTACTTGGCGGCAGCGCAAGAGACTTGACTGCTGAGTTCGATAGCGTGTTCCGCTCTTCAAAATTCTCGATTGCTCGGCTCTTATGAAACTCGCTTGGCAAAACATCAATCACGATCGAACACGCTTCTCGGTGACCGTACTGGGAGTGTGTTTTGCCGTGTTCTTGATGATCTTTCAAGGCAGTCTCTTGGCGGGCTTCCTGCGAGCAGCATCCCGGCTTATCGATGCCAGCGATTCCGACATCTGGATCACTGCTCGCGGTGTGCAAGCCTTTGAGTTTGGAACCACCTTGGAAAGCCGCGTTAGGGAAATGGCCGCCGGCGTACCCGGTGTGGTGGAAACCGATCGCGTGTGCATGGCTTTTGCTGTCTACCGCACGCCCAACGGCACGCAGCAAGTGGTCGCTTTAGTGGGTGCGGACCCCAATGTTGGCAAGCGTTTCCCAGTTCCTAACGCGACTGAATCGGCTGGAGAGACATCACCGGAAGCCGTTCTCTACGACGTAAGCGATCGTAAACAAATGGAAGTCAGCTCACTGCCGGCTGAAGTTGAAATAAATCGTCACCGCGCCAGCATCGAACGCGAGATCGAAGGGTACGGAGCTTTCTTGGGCGTCCCTTTTCTGTTCACTTCGTACCGGAATGCCACTCGTTACATGGGTTTCGGTCCCGAAAACGCGATGTACATCCTTCTGCGCGTTGGCAATGGATACGCAGTTTCCGATGTCCAGCAAAACCTTAGGCAACGGCTGCCGGAGGTCGACGTACTTACGCAAAGCGAGTTTGCGCATAAGTCCCGAATGTATTGGACCATGAAAACTGGGGCAGGCGGCGCGATTCTGACCGCTGCCGTTTTGGCGTTTCTTATAGGTCTTGTGGTTGTCTCCCAAACCATTTACGCGAACACAATGGAAAACATCGAGGAGTACGCCACGTTGAAGGCTATCGGAGCGTCCCAAACCTTCGTGGCGCGCATTGTGCTTTCCCAGGCTCTGATTTGCGGCGTGCTCGGCTGCATTCTCGGACTCTTGGCGGTTATTCCCAGCATTGGTTATGCAAAATCTCTGATTCCTTGGATCTACGCACCCTGGTGGCTGCCTGCAGTCATGGTAGTGCCCAGCTTGTTCATGTGCTCACTGGCATCCATTGCTTCGGTCCGCAGTGCCCTCACGGTTGAGCCGGGGAGAGTGTTCCGTGCCTGATCATTTCTTGGGAGTTGAGGGCGCAAGCGTGTCATTCGGCAAGGGAGAGGCGCGTATCCCTGCACTGCGGAACGTTTCACTAATGTTCGAGCGTGGCACGCTCGTGCTGGTTATGGGCCCTTCGGGCAGCGGGAAGACCACACTGTTATCTATGCTGGGCTGTCTCTTATCACCTGATGAAGGAACAGTATTCGTAGACGGCATCGCGGTAAACCAACTGACGGAACCAGAAAAGACGGTAATCCGCCAAAAGAAAATTAGTTTTGTATTCCAGGCATTCCGCCTCTTTCACTCGCTCTCTGCGATCGAAAATGTGGCTCTTGGCTTTGAAATTCGCGAGCCCGGCGAGCCGCGACGTATGGAAATGGCCCGTGATCTACTCGTTCAATTCGGATTGGGCCAAAAACTTCATCAAGAGCCTAACGAACTCAGCCCCGGAGAGAAGCAACGGGTCGCCATTGCACGCGCTTTGGCAGGGAATCCTCCAATCCTTCTCGCAGACGAGCCAACCGCCTCTCTGGACGCCGAGGCCGGAAGAAACATCTGCGAAATCCTTCGCAATCAAGCTAACGAGCATGGCAGAACCGTTGTTGTCGTAAGCCAC
>DATBYP010000293.1:0-2022 GCA_036513675.1 Candidatus Acidiferrum sp. | reverse complement strand
GTCGGCTCGTCGGCGAGCACGATGGCGGGGCGGTTGATTAGAGCCCGGGCAAGCGCGACTCTCTGCTGCTCGCCGCCGGAAAGCTCATTGGGCCGATGTTCCAGACGTTGGGCAATGCCAAGCATGTCGGTGATCTTCTTCAGGAACGCGGGATCGGGCTTGCCCAAACCGGCGATGTCCACCGCGATCTCGATGTTCGAACGCGCGCTGAGGGTGGGCAGAAGATTGAATTTCTGAAACACAAATCCGATCTTGCTCTTGCGCAACCGGGTGCGCTCGCCGTCGGAAAGCGTGGCGAAATCCACTCCGTCGATGGTAACGCTTCCCGAGTCGGCGCGGGTCAATCCGCCCAGCAGATAAAAGAGGGTGGACTTGCCGCTGCCCGAAGGGCCGACGATGGTGACGAACTCACCCTTTTGCACGCTGAAGGAAATACCGCGCAGGGCTGGCACATCCACTTTGCCAACCCGGTAGGTTTTGCGGAGTTCCCTGGCTTCAATGAATGCCGACATCCAGTGAAAACGATATCACAGGATGCGAGCAATCTTCGGGAGCGCCGGAGCAGCCCGCAGCCAACTCGCAGAGTTCCTTATCACAGGGGGCACAGAGGCACACAGGGAAATTCGTGAGTCGTGGTTCCCCCCGGGGCTCCCCCATGGTAAGGATTTTTGCCAGCGCCGCGCTCACGCCACAGTCGCGTGCTCCACCTGCGCCGCACGGCCGCGGAGCTCAACCTGTCGCTTGGGACCGCGCTTGCGCACCAGCAACAGGCGAATGCGTTCCAGCAGATCCATGGGCTCGTACATTCCCTTGGACAGAAAAACATCGGCAAGCGTTTCGCGCTCGTAGATTTTGGCTCGGCTCGAGATTAGCACCGCAGGAGTTTGCGGAGAGAGGGTTTTAATTTCTTCGATCAGGCGCGAACCATCCACGCCGGGCATGATCAGGTCGGTGAGCACCAGATCAACGCCGCCGCGGCGGAAGGCTTCGAGGGCTAGCTCGCCACTGTTGCAGGCAACCACGCGGTAACCCCGCGTTTCAAGCAGGATTTTGCGGATGGAGAGTGACTGTTCGTTATCGTCCACACAAAGAATCGTTTTTTTGGGCTTCATTGGCCTGACCGGGAGACTGTCGTCACAAATTTTATTTGAATTCGATATTTCTTTTTGAGAACCGGAGCGAAGTGAATGCTAAACAGAATCGCAGCGCAGGTAAAGTAGCGCGTTCGCCAACGGCACTTTCGTGGATGGAACGATCGTGCCCTCGGGCTGAAAGCCGCGACTGTCACGGCGTTTCGATCCGCTAAATGGCGAGCGTGACTTCACCGCGAAGTACCTCCACACAATTTCCACCGACACGCACATTGGCGACTTGGTTATCCTGCTTGTTTGCGAGAACAAAAATGCTGCTGGGACGGTGCACTTCGAGACCTTGCTCGATTAAAACCCGCTCATCGCTGGCAGCAACGCCGTGCGCCACCATCCATGCGGAGCAGCATCCGGCGGCGGAACCGGTGGCCGGATCGTCTCCGTTGTAAAAGATCATGCGGGCGTGGAGGCGGGCTTGCGGATCGACGGTTTCGCGGCAAACAAAGTAAAAGAACTTTCCGCCACTGCGCGCCAGATATTCGGCGGAGCGGTTGAGATCGAGGCGGAGACCCTGCAGCGTCTTCAGCGAACGCAGCGCCACGATGGTGAAAGGAACGCCGGTAGAAACGGTTTGGATGGGCGCGGAGTCGTCGAAGTCAGCCGCGCTCAGGCCCGTGAGACGCGCGACGTCCTCCACGTCATGGATCGCGCCGAACTCGGGATTTTTCTGTGTCATCTCTCCGAAGGTAGGCTGTGGCGGCTCCTCGGTGAAGCGCACGGGTACCGTCCCGACGTTCAGATCGAGGCGGACTTCTGATGCGCCGGACTGGCCGCGCAGCACGAAAGCGGTGCCGAGCGTAGGATGGCCGGCGAAAGGCAGTTCTTCCTGCACGGTGAAGATGCGCACGCGGATACCGCGAGCCTTTTCCGCAGC
>DATBYP010000292.1:0-9891 GCA_036513675.1 Candidatus Acidiferrum sp. | reverse complement strand
ATTGTTGAATGTTCCGGCCGTGATGGTGATGAGGCCGTGCTCGTAGCAGAATCTCGCGACCTGCTTGGTCTCCGTATCGGCAGGCTCTCGCGTGCCCGCGTCGCGCACCAACTCCATCGCGTACATCCCACCCAAGCCGCGCACATCGCCGACAAGCGGCCACTTCTTTTGCCAACCACGCGCGCGCTCTTCAAAGCGGCGGCCAATTGCGACCGAGCGGCCGAGCAGATTTTCTTTTTCGATCGTTTCGATGGTGGCCAGCGCCGCAACGCACGACAGCGGGTGACCGCAGAATGTGCCGCCAAGCGCTCCCACGCCGGGCGCATCCATAATTTCCGCGGGCCCCGTGACGGCAGCAATGGGCATGCCCCCGCCCAGCGATTTGGCCATGGTGATCAGGTCCGGCTCAATCCCGAAATGCTCGCTGGCAAACCATTTCCCGGTACGCCCAAAACCAGACTGCACTTCGTCCGCAATAAAAAGAATCCCATTCTGGCGGCAAATTTTCTGCAACAGCCTAAAATAATCCTTAGGCGGAACGATGAATCCGCCTTCGCCTAATATAGGTTCGGCGATCACGGCGGCTACGGATTCCGGCGCGACAATACGTTTGAACGCATCTTCGAGATGATGCGCGAAGGTTTCCGCTGTCGCGCCTTTCTCGCCGCGATACGGATAAGCGAAGGGTATGCGATAGACATCGCTGGCAAACGGCTCAAAGCCGGCCTTGTACGGATGCGTTTTGCTGGTGAGCGTCATGGTCAGCAACGTTCGTCCATGGAACGCATCCTCAAAGCAAATCACCGCGGGCCGCTTGGTGTAGGCGCGCGCGATCTTGACGGCATTCTCGACCGCTTCCGCGCCGGTATTGACGATGATGGTTTTCTTGGGCGCTGTGCCGGGCGCCAGCGCATTCAATTTTTCCGCGAGCGCGATGTAACTTTCGTACGGAGTCACCGCGAAGCAGAGGTGCAAGTGTTTCTCTAGCTGCTCGCGCAATGCGGAGATCACGCGCGGGGAGCGGTGACCGACATTGAGGCAACCAATCCCGCCGGCAAAATCGAGATAACGATTGCCGTCCACGTCCTGGAGCGTTGCGCCCTCTGCGGAAGCCATAAAAATGGGAACGCTGTTGTACGGCCCGCGAGGAACCGCGGCTTCCCGCCGCGCCATCAAAGCGCGTGAACGCGGTCCGGGGATTTCCGTGCGAATCTGAATCGTAGACATTTCAGTACCACCCGATTGGAGTTTCGTCGAGGTTCACAAACACCTGTTTGGTTTCGAGATATTCTTCTAAGCCCCAAGGCCCGAGCTCGCGCCCAAACCCGGACTGCTTGTAGCCGCCCCACGGCGCCTCCACGTAGGTCGGCTGCATGTGGTTCACCCAGACGATTCCGGCGCGCAGGGACTTCACTACGCGAAAAGCCTTGTAAATGTCGCGGGTCCAGACCGCAGCGGCCAGACCATAAGGCGTATCGTTGGCGATGCGAATCGCGTCCGCTTCTCCGTCGAACGGAATCACGGATGCGACCGGGCCAAAGATCTCTTCCCGCGCGATGCGTGCGCTGTTGTCGACGTCGTAGAAAATCGTGGGCTCGACGTAATAACCCTTGCCAAATTGCTTCGGCCGACCGCCGCCAATCGCGACCTTAGCTTCCTTCTTTCCGACTTCGAGATACGACTGCACGCGATCATATTGTTCTTTGCTGACCAGCGGACCCATCTTGGTTTCGCGTTCGAGCGGCGGGCCGAGCTTGATGCGTTTAGCTTTTTCGGTCATCGATTCCACGAACTTGGCATAGATTTTTTTCTCCACCAGGATGCGGCTGCCGGCCGAACAGACTTCGCCTTGATTGATGAAGACGCCAAACAGCGCTCCATCCACAGCAGCTTCCCAGTCCGCCTCCGCGAAGAAAATATTCGGCGACTTGCCGCCAAGCTCAAGCGTCACGCGCTTCAGCGTGTCTGCCGCGGTTTTAACGATAATTTTCCCAACAGCCGCGCTGCCCGTGAAGGCGACCTTGTCGACCCCGGGATGCGCTACCAGGGCGGCACCTGCAGTCTCGCCGAAGCCATTGACGATGTTCACGACTCCGGGAGGAAGACCGACTTCTTCAAACCAGTTGGCAAGCTCCAGAGCGGTCAGCGGAGTTTGCTCCGCAGGCTTCAGGATGCAGGTGCAGCCGGCGGCGAGGGCGGGAGCCAGTTTCCATGCGGCCATCAGGAGCGGGTAGTTCCACGGAATTATTTGCGCAGCTACGCCCACGGGCTCGCGCAGCGTGAAGCTCAGCGCATTGGCCGGCACCGGATTGACGTGTCCCAGAATTTTTGTCGCCAGGCCGCCATAGTATTCAAAGCAGGTTGCCACGTCGGCGATGTCGTATTCCGCTTCCACGATCGGCTTGCCCGTGTTGCGCGATTCGAGGTCAGCCAAGCTCGCGGCGTTCTGGCGAATCTTCTCGGCTAGCTTGAAAAGAATGCGCCCGCGGTCTTGCGCGGTGGTCTTCGACCACGGCCCCGAATCAAACGCTTCCCGCGCGGCCTTCACCGCGACATCTACATCCGCCTTGTCCGCAGCGCTCACGCGCGCAATCACTTCTTCGGTGGAAGGGTCGTAAACCGGAAACGTTTGACCTGATGCGCTCGCCACCCATTGGCCGTTGACATAGTTCCGGCAGGTCCGGACTTCCGCCTTTACACTGCTCGACATGACCACCTCCAAATTCCATCTGAGCGGCGGCTCAGCAACGCCGCCGGCCAAATCGCTTCCTCACGCCGCAACAACTTCATCTAGCTTGCGCGCTGCTTTGCGCCGGCCATACACGAAAAAGAAAAACGCCGCTAATCCCACAAACAAGAGCGTCCCGCCAAACATCCATACTTCGTACGAAAGAATCGAAGTGATTTGCGCCGCCGGGAAAAAGGCCAGCGCGATGCCCATGCTCGTAGTGACTAGTCCACTGGCGCCCGCAAACAGCAGCGTAGGCCTGCTGTACCGAGTCTTCGTGAATGTTGGCGCGGCGGAAATCTTAAGCAACGCCCCAAACATATATAAGAAGGGTACCAACTGCAGCACCACCGCGAGCGACAACAGTTTTTGAAACGTCTCCTGCACTCCCGCAGCGGTAAAATTCACGATAACGAGAATCATGGAGACCGTGGCGTGCACAATTAAGGCCGCGTATGGCGTCGCATACCGCGGATGCACTCTGCCGAGCCATGCGGGCATATAAGAGTCGAGCCCCGCAACGAACGGAATTCGCGCAGACCCCGCCAACCAAGCGGAGCCGATTCCTGCAATCGACACGCTCAGCAGAAACGCGAACGGCGCAATAATCCAGGCTGCCCCTGCGCGATCCGCCATGTGGCTGACGGCCTGAACGATTCCTTGCAACACACTGATGTCCTGCTTGCTTACGCCAATCAGGAGGGTCAGGGTTGCGCCGATATACAGCACGCCGGACAAAATACCTCCCCAAGCCACCGCACCAGGCAAAATACGCCGGGGATTTTCGATTTCGTCGCCCATTACCGAGGCCAACTCCAGACCGACGAGTCCAAAGCAGATCACGCCAAACGAATTCAACACGAAGCGCGGATCCGCCGGAATTTTGAAGTCCGCCGCTGTTACTGTTGTTCCAAAGCGAACCCAAACAATCGCGCCGAGCCCGATCAGGACCGCCGCGGCAACAAATGTGCCGATGGCGCCGACGTTGTTGATCCACTTGCCCACGCCCAATCCGATGATGTTGAGCACCACAAGGACGGCGAGCAGAAGGATGGAAGCGCTCAACGCGAATACCTTGTTGTCCGCCAACGAGTGATGGCTTGGACCGAGGACGAACACGGAAACGCCGACGAAATACAGCATGATGGTCGGCACGTACATCATATTGTTCGTCCAGTAGCACCAGCCGGAGAGGAAGCCGTGAAAATCCCCAAAGACTTCCTTGGCCCACAAATACACGCCGCCTTCCCCCGGATAGCGCTGCGCTAGTTCAATCACGGCTATACCTTGCGGCCAGAAGAATAGGATCAGCGAAATGATCCACAGCCAAACCGTCACGCCGCCGTTTGCGGCGATGGACGGCACTACGTTCAGGTTAAATACCGCGACGACAAACAGAAGGACAAGGTCCCAGCGGCCTAAAACTCGCCGCAGGCGCGGAGATTCTGTTTTCGCCGGCATATTCGGCGCAGTAACTTCTCTGGACAACCGCGTTCTCCGTTAGTCGCATGCTGGCGAGGGCGCCGGCGAATTCCTTAGTGCCCCGCCGAACTTACAGCCGCAGCGCCGCGTTCGTGCTGGGCTTTCGCGAGCGCTGGGGCCACGTCTTCAAACGCCGCGAGGTGCTTGTCGATGTCCGCTTCGGTGTGCTGCACCGAAATCGTCCACTGCTCGTCCCACCAATAGGGCTGCGCGAGCACGCCGCGATTCACCATGCCGAACCAGTATTGCCGCCAGAGGTCGACGTCGATCGTGGTCCAGTCGCGGTAATTGCGAATCTCTTTCGGGTACAACATCAACGCGCCGTTTACGCCGGCGCTGGCCACGTATGCTTGCAAACCGGACTTCGCGACGATCTTGCGGTAGCCTTCGGTAAGTTTCTTGCTCAGCTTATTCACGTGGGCATAACTCTCGCGCGTGAGCACTTCGCGAAAAGTCGCGAGTCCTGCCGCCATCGAGATCCGGTTGGTGTTGTACGTCCCGCCGTGAAAAACTTTGTGCTGCGAGATTAGGTCCATCACTGCGCGGCTCGCACCAAACGCGCCTAGCGGTGCGCCACCGCCGATCGACTTCGCCAGGCAGATCATGTCCGGCTTTACGCCGAAGTATTCGCTGGCGCCGCCCCACGCGAGCTTCGCGCCTGTCTTTACTTCGTCGAAAATAAGTAGCGCGCCATTTTTAGTGGCGATATCGCGCAAACCCTGCAAAAAGCCTGGTTGCGGCATGCAGAGGCCGACATTCATCAGGATGGGCTCGAGGATTATCGCGGCAATCTCTCCAGGAAATTGCTTGAAGCGCCGCTCGACGCTGTCGAGGTCGTTAAACGTTGCCACTGGCACGTTATCGACGCTGGCTTTTGGCACGCCGAGCCCACCCGGCACAGAAGTCGGCGCGTGAATGTCTCCGTAATCCTCAGCCTTGGGCTTCACGCTGACCAGTGCGGTGTCGTGCAGTCCGTGATACGAGCCTTCAAATTTCAGGATTTTATCGCGCTTGGAGGCCGCGCGCGCCATACGGCACGCATGCATGGTCACCTCCGTCCCGCTCGACCCGAACCGCACCATTTCCACCGGATACCGCGCGCAGATTTCCTCGGCAAGCTCCCATTCCATATCGTGAGGCATGCCGAAGGTAGTACCAATGTGGAGCGCGTTCTCGATGGCTTTCACGACCGCCGGATGGCAGTGTCCGGCCATCAGCGCGCCGAAGCAAAGGTTGTGGTCTACGTATTCGTTACCGTCAATGTCGCGGATCTTGCTGCCCCGCCCATCCTTGACGAAAATCGGATAAGGGTCGTACGCCCGGTAATTGCTCGCCACGCCCAGGGGAATGCGCTTCAACGCACGCGCATGTGCTTCCGCGGACTTGGGTGTCCGTTTCTCGTAGATCGCGATTTCCTTTTGTAGTCCTTCATGCATGGCTAACTCCCTAGTTTATGCAGGTCTGTTCCCTGCCGTCAGTATGTATCAAATCGTTCGACGCGCGCGGCAACAAGAATTGTCCGTAGAGCCTTTCACCTCAGAAAAGAACTTTGAGCGCAAATTGAACTAGCCTGGGGTCTCGCGCCCTTTGCACGGTCCCGAACGTCGAGCCGAGATTTGTAAAATTTCCGTCGGGAGTCAGGAATTGCGTGTGATTCCAGGTATTGAAGAACTCCGCTCGGAACTCCGTATTGATGCGCTCCGTAAGGTGCGTCTTCTTGATGAGCGAAAGATCAGTTTGGCTGATTCTAGGCCCGCAACAAAACGTGCGTGGCCCATTCCCAAAGCTTCCGAGAGGTGCGTCCGCGAAAGAGTTCGGGTCAAAGAATTGATGGTTCGGGTCTGTGCGTGGATTGGTAAAGCGAATCGGCGCGATGAGATTAGGCTCGCCGACGGGTTCAAAATCGAAACTGTTCCCCAGCTCTGTGTCGTTTGCGCTTACCAGCCGGATAGGAAAGCCCGTCTGAAAGGTGACGATCGCCGAAGTTGCCCAGCCATTGATCACTTTTCCGGCGATGCCGTCGCGCTTGGGAATGGGCAACTCCCAGTAGGGGCTGAAAACAAAACGATGACGGGCGTCAAATGCGGAGAGAGACCGGCTCAACCGGGGGTTCTGGTAATTGACGATGCTTTCAAAGCTCGACGAGCTGTCAATCGACTTACTCAAGGTATAAGCCGCTTGGAACTGCAGCCCGTGCGACATCTGCTTCTGCAACATCACCTGCAAGGAGTTGTAAGCGGAGTTTCCCACGGTGTTTTGAGCGAAGATGCTGCCAAACACCGGTACGCTGTCCCCGGGGCATCCGTTCGTGGTCGGATCAGGGTTGGTCGGCTGGCATTGCGGCGAAGAAAATTTGCGTAGGCCGACGAGGTTTATGGCGGGATTGTTTGGTCCGGACACCGACGCAACGTTGCCGTAAGGAAGGTGCAAGGTCATCCCGGCGGGTATCGATCCAGCGGGGACGGTGAACGCGCTGTCGGCAAAAAATGAGCCACAGTCGCTGCTGGCCCCACCGTTCGCCACCGAGATAGCATGCAAATCCAAACATGGCTGGGCTTGCCCGGGATTCAGATCCACGGACTGGAGCAAGCGATGCGCTTGGGTTCCGACGTAACCGATCTGAAAGAGGAGGTCCTTGGCGAGCTGGCGCTGAATGGTGAAGTTGTATTGCTCGGAATATTGCGAGCGCATATTCGGCTGAAATTCGCCGAACAAGAGAATCGGACGGAAAATCGACCAATCGACGGGCTGACCGCGAACGGGAGTGAGAATGTTGCCGAATGGATTGGGAGCAAATCCGCCCGACTGAAACGCGAAAGGCAAATTGAACTGCGTGCCTGACAGCAACACGCTGCCACCGAATGGCGGCTCGGCGCTGAATTGTTCGAGGACGAGTTGCTCGATGGGGTTGTAAAACATTCCTGCACCCAATCGAATGCTGGTCTTGCCCGGACCACCGGTCAGCTTGGCCAACCAACCAGAAGTTGCTCCAGGACTCCAAGCGACACCCAGGCGTGGGGCAAACGACTTGTAGTATGTCTGGGTCAATCCGTTGGGCACTCCCTTATCGCCAGGAATGACGAGACCCAGGGGGTAGACGGCGTTCGATGGCCCGGTGGGGCTGCAGTCAGTGCTTCCTCCGACCGCTACGCCACCGAATGTGGGATTGGGTTGACCAGAAGGATAGGTCGGACTCAACACGCATGGGAAAATCGTGTCGGCCTGGCCCGGTCGGAATGTTTGAACGCGGTGTTTGATTTCATTGTATGGAGTATTCAATTCCCAGCGCAGCCCGTAGTTGAGTGTCAAGCTTGGCTTAAGTTTCCAACTGTCCTGTGCATACAGAAATAGCGAAGTGGTTCGCGCATTTTCTCCTTGTGCCGCGCCCTGACCATATGACGTAGGAAGGCCCAAAAGGTAGTTCCCATACGCATCCGTGAAGCCGAGATCATTGCCTGAAGGGGACGCCGCGTTGCTGGTGAAGCTATAGCTCCCGTTGATTTCGAAGTACAGGGTCTGATCGAAGCGTGCACGGCTGACATCCGCGCCAAACTTTAAACTGTGATTGCCAATGATCTTGCTGTAATTGTCCATCCACTGAAAGACGTTGCCTACCTGCGGTAATTCACCTTCGAAGTTGTTGCCGATGACCACTCCACCCGAAATCGTTATAAAGGGTAGACCAGCGTGCCCAGGTAAGGTCGTCGTTATTCCTGCCCCGGGCGTAGCCGGATCGGAAAAACAATGCGCGGCATCGATCGTCGGACAAGTGCTGTGCACAGTTCCATCTTTGCTGACCTGCACGGGATGGTCGGTATTGGCCTGGCCCTCCCGGAAATATGTGAAACGCGCCTCGTTTACAGCGGTTGCGCCGATCGTCCACGTATGGCTCACGTTCCACTGCTGGAATCGGGTTGTAAAGTTCGCTCCGAATCCGGGAACGTTGGCGCCGGCAGCCTGGAAAAACGAAAACGGCTGCGTGTCGGCCGAATCGTCGATGTAGTAGTAGACGCTGAATTGCTGATTGGGGTTGATCTTGTGGTCGAATCGTACCGTAGCCTGGTCTCCTCTCAAATGATCGGACGGATTGGAGGTGAACACGTTGCCACCGCCAGCGGCTTTCGGGAACAGGCTTGTGAGGTCCGCAGCTGTGGCATCAAAGCAGGCTTTGGGAATCTGATTGCTTGGGAAAACCGAAGAATACGGGGTGTTGTCAGCCAGCGTGCCGCCCGCACCGGCAATCGCGGTGGCGCAACCGGGCCGGTTGGCTAGAAGGCTAGAGTTTACCAGTACGCCGGAGAAAGTCGGACCGCCGGAAAAGTCACCATTTAGCTCTCCTGCGGCTGGCAAAAGGACCGTTCCAGAAGAGACACCGTTGATGACCCGCCGCCCCTCATACGAACCGAAAATGAAGGTCTTGTCTTTCTTGATGGGCCCTCCCAGAGTGGCCCCGAACTGATTCTGTTTGAAATCGGCCTTTTCGGTGTCGAAGAAATTTCTCGCGTTCAGTACCTTGTTTCGGAAAAATTCATAAACATCGCCGTGGACCTCGTTCGTGCCGCTCTTGGTCACTACATTGACGACCGCTCCGGAATTGCGTCCAAATTCGGCGTCAAAGGTGTTTGTAATGATCCGGAATTCCTCAATCGCATCGGGGGAGGGTTGAATGGCGGGAAGATTGACAAAGACGTCGTTGGCATCGCCTCCATTCACTTGGTAATTGTTGGCGCGCCCGCGGCCACCGTTTACTGACACCACGCCCGGATCACCGCTTCCAGTGAACAGGTTTGAGCCCAACTGAGACTGCACGCCAGGTTGCAACTGAAGAAGCTGGTAAGTATCGCGGGTATTGAGCGGCAGCTCACTGATCGCGGTCTTGTTCATCACCGCACCGAGCTGTGTCGATGTTGTGTCGACGACGGGCGGGGCCCCGGTCACTTCCACTGTTTCCGTAGCACCGCCAAGCTGCAAGGTGATGTCAACGGTCAGCACCTGATTCAGATCCACGACGATTCCCTTGCGCACGTGTTTCTTGAACCCAGACATCGTGACATCGATCTCATAGGGGCCAACGGGCACTTCCAGAAAGAGGTATTCTCCGTTGGCGCCGGATTCGGCCTGGCGGGATGCATTGGTGGCTTCGTTCGTTAGCGTGACCTGCGCCCCGCTTACGGCGCCGCCGCTGGGATCTGTAACGGTTCCGCGGATGCGGCCGCCGGTGCTCTGCGCGTTAGCGCCAACCGCAGCGACCAATGACAACGCAAGAATGCAGAGCGCACACACGAAATCGCCACGCCTGCGATTCAGCCCAAAATAAGCATCTGCCTGCATGAACTCACCCCACTGAAGATTTTCGAGTCCGACTCTTCGAGGTTGCCCCGTTCCCCGAACCTTACTATAATCCAGCAAACCTAGAGAAAGCCAGCACGAGTGTCAAGCAGAAAGAATTCATCCAAAGTATCGCCGATTCGCCGCTTGCGCCCCTTACTGCGCATCGGCGAAGTCGCGTGTCGTGTGGGGATTTCTTCTTCGGCCCTGCGCGCGTGGGAGGCTCTGGGCTTGGTCGCTCCGCAACGCACCAAGAGCCGCTATCGCCTGTACACCGAAGCCGATGTGCGTTTGCTGCAGCGCGCGCTTTTCCTTCGCCGCGCCCGCGGACTAAATCCGCCGGCGATCGTTCA
>DATBYP010000291.1:0-3509 GCA_036513675.1 Candidatus Acidiferrum sp. | reverse complement strand
CCCGCCTTACTGCCAGTGCGCGGTCTTCCGGCGTCAGCGCCGCGGTCTGCTTGATGAAACGGTTGACCCCGCGGTAACGCTGCTTCCCCGGCATCGGGAGCAAATTCGAATTCTTTGGCTGGCTATGCGCCAAAGAAAGCGAGGCCTCGATCGCCGCTCGTAACGAGTCTTCGTCGGTGCGATTCGTGGTGGCCCGGGCCGTGCGCTGGTCCACCTGCGTACGCACCGAAACATTCACCGTGTGTTCCGCCACGTTTTGGTGAATGGCGTTATTGGCAAAGCGCGTCAAAGCGCTAATGGTTTCATCAACGTGTACTTCTGTCTCCGCAACGCCGATGGAATTAGCCAGTCGCAGCACGGTATCGACAATGCGGCGAAGGTCGGAGGTAGAAGCGGCCTTGGGGCTGGACGCCGCACTGGACTTGCGCGTTGCGCTCATAGCTTGGAGAATGCCGCCCCAATGCGCACATTCTTAAACCGCGACGGTGATGCCCCGTGCCCCGTGCCCATCGTCTGCATAGGCTGGCCCTTGCCGCAATTCGGCGTGCCCCACAGCGTCCAATGCTCGCGCTTGCAGATCGCGTCGCACGAATTCCAAAACTCCGTCGTAATTCCGCTATAGCTCGGATTCTTCAACATGCGCCCGCGCTTCCCGCCCTTAATTTCCCAGCCAATCTCCGTCGAAAACTGAAATTGGTACCGCCGGTCGTCGATGGACCAGGAGCGGTTCGTCTCCATCAGAATCCCATCGTCCGTGTCGCCAAGCAGATCGTCGAAGGTCCACGTGCCGGGCAGGAGACTCACGTTGGTCATGCGAATGATCGGCAATCGATTCCAGCTTTCTGTGCGCATGGTTCCAGAGGAACGCTTCAGACCGACAAGGTGCGCCGTCTCACGATTCGACAAATACCCGCGGAACTGCCCGGCCTTGATGATGTCCGTACACTGCGCCGGCACACCCTCATCGTCGTAGGCGAACGTACCCAACCCTTGCCCGTGCTCCAGCCGCGCATCAGCGACTACGTTCACGATGTCGGACGCGTAGCGAAGTTTATTGAGTTGGTCAAGAGTCAGAAAACTCGTGCCAGCAAAGTTCGCTTCCTGCCCCAGCACGCGATCCAGCTCAATCGGATGCCCCACCGATTCATGAATCTGCAAACCCAACTGGCTACCGCCCAAAATCAGCGTGCCCGTTTTTTGCGGACACTGTGCCGCCGAATGCAACGCCACGGCCTCGTCCGCAATCATCGGCGCATGCTTCAGCAAATCGAGAGATTCCACCAACTCGTATCCCTGCAGCGCATGCTGCCCGCCAAAACTATTTGGATACGAGCGCTTCTGGATTTCATCACCCTGAAACGAAGTGGCCACAATCCCGCATCCGGTAATCACCTTTCGTTGATGAATCCGCGAACCGATGCTCGAAGCGAACCACGAATCAATTTTACGAAACTGCATGTCCGTCTCGGTCAGCGTCACGCCTTTAACGCGCCGCATCTCCGCATCCGCAGCAAGCAGCAACGCAAGCTGCGTCTCTAGCGGAATTTCAAAGGGGTCCTTTCGAAAGGGACTCTGCCAACTGTCCACGTACGCATCTTCCGGCGCCATCACGACGTCTTCGCGCTTCGCCAGCGCCGAAGCCTTCGCAATCGACACCGCCTGCGCTGCGCAAGCCGCCACGCCGTCCCGCGTCAACCGGTCCGTCGAAGCAAATCCCCAAGCCCCATTCGCTAATACGCGAATGCCAAGTCCAATGGACTCTGATTGCGCCAGCGTCCCTACTTCGCCGTTCTTCGTGGTCAAGTCGCGCTGCCGCAAATGCATCACGCGCACGTCCGCGTAGGAAGCTCCACGAATTTTTGCCGTGTCCAGTGCTGCGGTGGCCAGATCGTACATGAGTGTAGAAACAGCTCCGGGTTGGCGAGGGCGCGCTAACGAATCGCGCGAGAACTTGTATTTGTAAAGGCTACGTGCCTTCTTGCCAGGACGCGAGGTAATGCTCTTGCTCGGGAGTTAGCTTGTCCAATTTGTGGCCCATGGATTCCAGCTTGAGCCGCGCGATTTCGCGGTCGAGATGTTCCGGCACGACGTAGACTTGCGGCTTCAGCGTCTTGTAATTCTTCAGCAGGTATTCCGCCGATAGGGCTTGGTTGGCGAAGCTCATATCCATCACCGCGGCCGGATGCCCTTCCGCAGTAGCAAGATTGACCAGGCGGCCTTCGCCCAACAGATATACTTTGCGATTGCCTTTCAGGACATACTCATCAACCAACGGCCGCACTTCTCTCTTCCCGCTCGACAATTTCTCCAACGCTGGAATATCGATCTCCACGTTGAAGTGGCCGGAATTGCAGACCACCGCGCCGTTCTTCATGACCTCAAAGTGTTCGGAGCGAATCACGCTCTTGTTTCCCGTAACTGTGATGAAAACGTCGCCTTCCTTCGCGGCGTCGGCCATCGGCATCACGCGGAATCCGTCCATCACCGCTTCAATGCCCTTGGTCGGATCAATCTCCGTGATGATCACGTCCGCGCCGTGGCCCTTGGCGCGCATGGCAATGCCGCGCCCGCACCAACCGTATCCGGCAACCACAACTTTCAGCCCAGCCAGCAAAAGATTCGTCGCGCGAATCACGCCGTCCAGTGTTGACTGTCCAGTGCCGTAGCGATTATCGAAGAAATGCTTGGTTTGCGCGTCATTCACCGCGATGATCGGATATTTCAACGTGCCATCTTTGGCCATCGCGCGTAGGCGAATCACGCCCGTGGTTGTTTCTTCGGTGCCGGCGATCACATTGGGAACCAGGTCGGTGCGCTTGGTGAGCAGCATGGTGACCAAATCGGCGCCGTCGTCCATCGTGAATTGCGGCTTGTGCTCCAGGGCCGCGCTGAGGTGCGAGTAGTACGTCTGGTTGTCTTCGCCCTTAATCGCATAGGTGGGAATATGAAAATCGCGGTTCAGCGAAGCCGCCACTTCGTCCTGTGTGGAAAGCGGATTCGAGGCGCACAGCACTACTTCCGCGCCGCCATCGCGCAAAGCAATCGCGAGGTTCGCGGTTTCGCTCGTCACGTGCAGGCAGGCCGAAGCGCGCAGCCCCTTCAGCGGCTGCTCTTTCACAAAGCGCTTGCGAATGATCTCGAGCACTGGCATCTGCTGTGCCGCCCACTCGATTTTGCGCTTGCCGGCATCCGCTAGCGAAATGTCCTTCACGTCGCCTTTTTTCATTTCCGCGATAGCCACAGTGATGCTCCTCTTTTGAAACTTGAAAGTCCAAAATCATGACGCCTTGAGTGAAGCGGCGATTTGCCCCGTCGGTATTGAACCTAGGGGAGAAGTCTACGCCCGCGCGCCGACTTCGACGCTCGCGTTGGAGCTCGCACCCAAGCCTGCGGCCTTGCGCAGAGCGGCAGCGCGGTCCGTGCGCTCCCAGGTGAAGCCCGGGCCCGTGCGGCCAAAATGTCCATACGCCGCCGTTGGCTTATAGATCGGCCGGCGCAAATCCAGGGCC
>DATBYP010000290.1:0-3232 GCA_036513675.1 Candidatus Acidiferrum sp. | reverse complement strand
CTCAGCGAGCTACCAAAACATGACAGAGATTGCGATCGTCGGTGGCGGACCATCGGGAGCGATGTGTGGCGAGCAGTTGGCGCGCGCCGGGCACACGGTGCATATTTTTGACGAGCACCTGGCCTGGGAAAAACCATGCGGGGGCGGGCTGACGCACAAAGCGGTCGAGTGCTTTCCTTTTCTTCTCGATAATCCTTATCCGAAAAAACTGGTGAGTTCGATTGAACTGATCAGCAGCAACGAGCAGAGCGTGATGCTCGATATGAGCCATCCCATCGTGATTTATTCGCGCACGGTGCTGAATGGGATGCTGCTCAATCGCGCCGCCGATGCCGGCTGCAAGGTGCAGCGCTCTCACGTGATGAGCGTGGACACCACGGCAAGCAAGCCGCGCTATTGCGTGGAAGGCGAGTGGCGCAGCGCGGATTTTCTGGTGCTGGCGGCGGGAGCGCGCAATCGCTTGCTGCCGGAGACACGGCCGCTGGAGCGCGACGAATTGGAAATGACGCAGGGTTATTTTGTCCCGGAGACCTGCGACGCGATTACGGTGAAGTTCCTTCCGCACTTTGAGGGCTACATTTGGTCGTTTCCGCGCTGCGACCATTTATCAGTTGGCATCTGCGGCAGCATGGCCGCGCACACGAGCACGGAGTTGCGTTCGCACTTGCAGAGCTTCGTTCACAAGAAGAATATTCACACGGAAGGGGCGCAATTTTACAGTCACGTGTTGCCTTCGCCGCAGGAGCGAACATTTTCGGAGCGCACCGTGCTGGGCAAGAATTGGGCGATGATTGGCGATGCTGCGGCGTGGGTGGACCCGCTTACCGGCGAAGGACTTTTTTATGCGATGCGCTCCGGGGAATTGCTTGGGCGCTCGCTTGCGGAAGGTTGCCCGGAGAAATATCCGGCGCGGGTGAAGGCTGCGTTCTCGGCGGAGCTGGAGTTTGCGGCGCGTATTGTGCGGCGGTTCTATCGTGGGTCGTTCCTGGGCACGGCCGTGACTACGCGGATGGTGCAGTTTCTGCGGCGCAGCCCGGTCTTCCGGCAACTGATGGGCGACCTTTTCAGCGGCACGCAGGATTACACCAGCCTCAAGCGCCGGCTGTGGGGCCACCTGGGCTTCACGGTAAGCGAATTCGTTTCGAGCGTGCTGAATCTCGATTGCCCTGCGGCTGCCAGCCTCCCTCGCGGCGGGGCTGCCGCGGACTAGCGCGAGTTCCCTTCCCTTTTCACCAGCCGCGACTGTTCTTACCTAGCCGATTGGCTAGGGGCGCGGCGTATAGTTTCTGCGCCGCTCGTCGCATCCAAAAGACTAAGATACTCGACGAATCACAATGAGCTTGGAAAACGAACAGAAAAAGCAGAAGCGCAAGAACGCCTGGAAAAATCTTCCGGACGTTTGGGCGCTGATCAAACCGAGGCGTGGCTTGCTTGCGCTCGGATTTGTGCTGATGGCGGTAAACCGTGTTGCCGGATTGGTGCTGCCGGCATCGACGAAATATTTCGTCGACAATGTGATTGGCAAGCGGCAGGTCCAGCTTCTGACACCCATCGTTCTGGCTGTGCTCGTCGCAACGATTTTGCAGGGGCTCACTTCGTTCACGCTGACGCAGCTTCTCTCTAAATCCGCGCAGAAAATGATTACCGAGCTGCGGCGCCAAGTGCAGGCGCACATCGGGCGGCTTTCCGTTTCGTTTTACGACGCGAACAAGACCGGCGTCCTCGTCTCTCGCATCATGAGCGATGTGGAAGGTGTGCGAAATCTGATCGGGACTGGCTTGGTGGAATTTGTCGGCGGTCTGATGACCGCAATCTTTGCGCTCGTGTACCTGATTCACACCAGCGTCACGATGACGGCGCTGGCGTTTGGCATCCTGCTGGTTTTCGGCGTGGGAATCAGCAAGGCGTTTACGACGATTCGGCCGATTTTCCGGGCACGCCCGAAGATCAATGCCGAAGTTACTGGGCGGCTAACCGAGTCTCTTGGCGGCGTGCGCGTGGTCAAGGGCTATCATGCGGAGGAGCGCGAGGAGAAAGTCTTTTCGGCTGGGGTGCAACGGCTGCTTGAGAATGTTTTGAAGACACTCACCGCGACGTCGCTGATGAGTCTTTCGGGTGCGGGGCTGATGGGGCTGGTGAGCGCGCTCATCATGGAATTTGGCGGGCACAAGGTTCTCTCCGGCGGCATGACGCTTGGGCAATTTTTTGCGTTTAATGTTTTCCTGGGCTTGCTTGTGGCGCCGGTTTTCCAGATTGTCGCGATTGGGACGCAGATTACGGAGGCGATTACCGGGTTGGAGCGCACGCGGGAGATTTTGAACGAAGCGCAGGAGGACGCCGATCCGCGGAGAAGCGTAACGCTGGATCGCATTACCGGTTACGTTGCGATGGAAGGTGTGAGCTTCGCTTACGATACGCGCAAGGAAGTGCTGCACGACGTGGGCTTCCAGTCCGAGCCGGGAACGGTGACGGCGCTAGTCGGCCCTTCCGGCGCGGGAAAGTCAACCATCATTGGATTGATCGCGGCGTTTTATGTGCCGAAGAGCGGGCGCGTTCTGGTGGATGGCGTCGACCTCTCTACGGTCAAGCTGGATTCCTACCGAACGCAGCTTGGCGTGGTGTTGCAGGAGACGTTTCTGTTTGATGGGACGATTCGTGAGAATGTGGCGTTTGCGCGACCGCAGGCTAGCGAAGAGGAAATTATGGCGGCTTGCCGCATCGCGCGCGTCGATGAGTTTGCCGAGTCGTTTGAGAAGCAGTACGACACGGTCGTGGGTGAACGCGGCATTAAGCTTTCTGGCGGCCAGAAACAACGCGTGTCGATCGCGCGGGCCATCCTTGCCGACCCGCGGATTCTCATCCTCGATGAAGCCACCTCAAGCCTGGATTCTGAATCCGAAGCGCTGATTCAAGAGGGCCTGCGCTATCTGATGCGCGGCCGCACTACGTTCGTAATCGCGCATCGGCTCTCGACTATTCGGCGCGCCGAGCAAATCCTGGTAATCGAAGCCGGACGCATCATCGAGCGCGGCACGCATGAGTCGCTGTACGCTGCTGGTGGCCGCTACTTTGACCTCTACACCAAGCAGCACGCGGTGGAGACGAATCTATTCTTGGCGCCGGGCGAGGGCGATGCTCTGCTCGAGCCTGAGCGCACCGAGGGCGGCGGAAATGGCCGCGGTGACGCCGGCGTTCCTAATGCCATGCGGATTATTCGCGGGCAGAGCAGCTA
>DATBYP010000289.1:0-32354 GCA_036513675.1 Candidatus Acidiferrum sp. | reverse complement strand
GATGGTATCGAACGCCAGCGAGGATTTGCCGGAGCCGGAAAGCCCGGTGATGACCGTCAGGGTGTTCCGGGGAATTTCGAGGCTGATGTTTTTCAGGTTGTGCTGGCGCGCGCCCCGGATGACGAGTTTGGTCAGGCCCATGAGACTGGAACGCTCCCTCCACAGGAGCTCTGGCGCACAGTGGGTAGACTGAGGCCAGAATAACTTTTCACGATAGCAGGCGCGAGTTGCCGGGGTCAACACGGGAGGTTAGGAGCGAGCCGGGGAGCCGCTGCGAGGCTTACAGCGAACGCTGTAGAGACTTTCTGTTACGAGTAAATTTTGGCGGGGGGTGGCACGTTTTTACGCGGAATTGGGCAGCAATGTACTGAAATAGAAGGGTTTAACGATGGCGTTCGGTTTGCAGCTTTGAGGCTGTGGGGGACGCGAGCCGAGGATCCCTTTAGGGGATTGAGGGCTGGGCCGGTTCGCTCGTCCCCCTTTTCACTTTCGCTGGCTGGTCCCCTAAGATTCGCACCTGGGCGTCAGAACCTCCCAATTTACACCCCGAACCAAGGTTAAAACACGGCGGAAGTGCGCCTGTTCGCGAAGAGTCCCACCCGCCGCCAGTACCTCACCCCAAGTTTTCGTAATGATAGATGCAGGATTCCGCGGCTACGCGCGATCGCCAGGCTTGAAGAACTAGGTCCAGGAGCGCGATATGTAGTCGCTCATGGTCATGAAGAGCATTATGGCGAGCCAAAAAACGGAGGCGATGATGACGAGTTGCGTGCGCTTGGGGCTGTATTTTGCGTGCATGAAGAAGAGGACGACGAGCGAAGCTTTGAAGACGGCGATGGTGAGGGCGACGATGATGTTCAAGCCGGAGAAATATTTATTGAGGTCGACCTCGGCGGCGGCGACGGTCAGAATGGTGCCGATCATAAGGACGCCGAATATGGCGAAGTAGATCTTGGGTGAAACGATTTTATGATCCGACACGCGCTTGCCTTTCTTCGTACCGCCGTCAATGACGATCAATCAAATAGAGCAATGGGAACAGGAAAATCCACACGATATCGACGAAATGCCAGTACAGGCCGATGTTTTCGACCGGAGTGTTGTATTCGGGCGTGAAGCGGCCGCGAAGCGATTCCTTGATGAGCCAAAGGAGCAGGCCGGCGCCTACGATCATGTGCAGGGCATGCAGGCCGGTCATGCCGAAATAGAGCGAAAAGAAAAGCTGGGCGTGGGCGTTGGTGGCGGCGTCGGCACCGGGCTCAAAATTAAAATTCCAGCCGGGAATGTGATGCTCGACGTATTTTTCGTGGTATTCGACGCCCTTGATACCGAGAAAGACGCTACCGAGGACGAGCGTGGCGATGAGGAAAATGGTCAGTAGCTTGGTCTTGCCGACCTGGGAAGCCCAGACGGAGAGAGCCATGGTCAAGCTGCTGGCGATTAGAACGACGGTGTTGATGGCGCCGAGCGCGAGATTGATGGACCTGCTGGCTTCACCGAATATATCGGGATAGGTGGAGCGGTTGATCGTGTAGGTCATGAACAGGCCGCCGAAGAAAAGCACTTCGGTGGATAGGAAGATCCACATGCCCAGCGAGGCGGTTTCCCGCTGCTGCTCGAGCGTTCTATATTGTTCGTACAGTTCTCCGGTGCGATGCACGCGGGGCTCCTCTAAAGTTTAGTCGTCTCCGTGCGCGAGTGACGGCGCACCTTTTACGTCCAGGCCGAGATCCGGCCGATTATCGTAGTCGTATGGCTCCCAGGTGACTTCCGGGGTGACATCGAAATTTTCCGTAGGCGGCGGCGAGGGCGTTTTCCACTCGAGGCCGGTAGCGGGCCAGGGGTTGGGGCCGGCTACTTCGCCGTAACGCATGGACCAGGTGAGATAAATCATGGGAAGCAGGTAGCCCAGCGCGAGGATGGAGGCTCCCGCGGTGGACATCACGTTGAGCACTTGAAATTCAGGGGGATAGCTGGCGTAGCGGCGGGGCATGCCCAGGTAACCCAAAATAAATTGCGGAAAGAACGTGAGATTGAAGCCGAGGAAGAGAGTGACGGCAGCGACGCGCGCGAGGAATTCGGGATAGAGCTTGCCGGTGATCTTGGGCCACCAATAGTGCAAACCGCCAACGTAGCCCATGACGGCGCCGCCGACCATGATGTAGTGGAAATGGGCGATGACGAAATACGTGTCGTGGAGGTGAATATCCAGACCGAGGCAGGCGAGAAACAAGCCGGTGAGTCCGCCGATGAGAAAAAGGCCGATGAAGCCGAGGGCGTAGAGCATCGGGGTGTCGTAGGAGATGGAACCTTTATAGAGCGTGGAGGTCCAATTGAAGACCTTGACCGCGGAGGGAATGGCAACGAGATAGCTGAGCAGCGAAAAGGTGAGCGCGGCGTAGGTGGATTCGCCAGTTACGAACATGTGATGGGCCCAAACAAAGAAGCCAATTACGGCGATGGCGATGCTCGAGCCCGCGATGAAGGAATAGCCGAAGATGGGCTTGCGCGCGAAGGTGGGGATGATTTCGCTGATGACGCCCATGGCCGGCAAAATCATGATGTAGACGGCAGGATGGGAGTAAAACCAGAACAGGTGCTGGAAGAGAATGGGGTCGCCGCCGAGCTGGGGATTGAAGAAACCGAGGTGGAACATGCGCTCCATGCCAGCGAGCAGGAGAGTGATGGCAATCACCGGAGTGCCCAGAATGAAGATGATGCTGGTGGCGTATTGCGCCCAGACGAAGAGGGGCAATCGGAACCAAGTCATGCCCGGCGCTCGCATGGTGTGCACCGTGACGATGAAGTTCAAGCCGGTAAGGATGGAAGAAAAGCCGTTGATGAAGACGCCGATAACGGCGGGCGTGACGGCGGAATTGGAATAGACGCTGCTGAGCGGCGTGTAAAAAGTCCAGCCAGTGTCAAGGCCGCCGGTGGAGAAAGAGTAGAGGACGAAGCCGCCCCCGATGAGGTAAATGTACCAGCTCAGAAGATTAATTTTGGGGAAGGCCAAATCCTTGGCCCCAATCATGATGGGCAAGAGGAAATTGCCCAGAACGGCAGGGATGGAGGGGATTAAAAAGAAGAAGATCATGGCCACGCCGTGCATGGTGAATAACTTGTTGTACGTTTCCGGAGTGACGAGCAAACCCTTCGGGCTAAGCAGGTGAATGCGAATCATGGTGGCGAATGCGCCGCCAATGAAGAAGAAGAAGGTGACCGAAGCGAGATAAAGCAGGGCGATGCGCTTATGGTCGGTGGTAAGTAGCCACGAACGGATTCCATAGGTGGCGTTGAGGTAATGCTCGCGCGGCATTTGATTAACCGCTGCTGGTGTGGCGCTCATAGCTATTTCTTCCCCGCGTCCGGCGCAACTCCGGAGCCCTTAGTGGGCGCCGGTTGCGACTGCAGTGACTTGATATACGAGGTCAGATCCATTATCTGCTCCTCGGTCAGCTGTCCCTGGAAGCTGGGCATCAAGGGCTGATACCCAGCCACGATTTTCGCTTGCGGGTTAAGAATGGATTCGCGGATGTACGCGTCGTCGGCGGTGACGGTGGAACCGTCAGCCAAGGGAACTTTCGCTCCAAAAACGCCGTTCAATGATGGCGCACGGCCGGTGCCGTTCGACAGATGACAGGTAGTACAGGCCTTCTCTACGAAGAGCTTTTCGCCGGCGACCACCGGATTGGTAGTGGCGTCGGAGGAGCCGGAAAGCCAAGCAGAATACTCCATGGGCTCCATTACGGTTACCCAGCCGCCCATAAGTGCGTGATTTGTTCCGCAATATTGCTGGCAAAAGAAGTGATAGCGTCCGGCCTTGGTGGGACGGAACCACATGGTGTTGTAGTGACCGGGGACAACATCCATCTTGACGCGAAAGGCGGGGACGGAAAAATCGTGAATAACGTCTTCGCTGGCGAGGATGAGCTTGACGTTGCGGCCGACCGGGACGTGCAGCTCATTGATTTCGCGCAAGCCCGTGGGTTGCTGGACCTTCCACATCCATTGCTTTCCGATGACGTAGATGTCGAGAGTGTCCATGGGTGCGCGACGATAGTCCACATAGACCACGGCACCCCAGCCGAACATGGTCAAAGCCAGGAACAGGGGAACCACGATCCAGGCAGTCTCCAGCCGCATATCTCCGTGAATCGGAACTCCCACTTCGGCGGGATCTTTGCGGCGGTATTTAAAGAAGAAATAGACGACAGCCGCAGTGATGGCGACGGCGAAAAAAGCGCAGATGGCGGTGATGTACACCATGAGCGCGTCGACATTCGCGGCGAAGTTCGAGGCTTGCTCCGGATACAGTGGTAAATCCGACTGCACGGTCTTAATGTGCTCCTTGTTCCGAGCCACCCTGGAGCGGTGGACGCGAAGTCGTTGACGCCGCACGAGCGTCTCTGCGGCGGAAAATCAGGATTCCCGCGACGATGGTGAAGATGGTGAGGATTCCACCCAAGCGAACAATTTTGAGAACGGTGGCACTATAGCGGGCGGTCTCCGGATTGTATTGAAAGCAAAAGAGCAGCAGATGATCGATGGGCGTTCCGATTTTACCCGCGGAAGCGTCGACCAGGCCTAGACGCATATCCCGCGAGGGGTACTCGACACCGTAGAAATAGCGCGAGATGCGTCCATCCGGAGTGAGCAGCATGATGCCGCTGGCGTGGGCGAAGAGGTTGTGCTTTTCGTCGAAGGAGTAGCGGAAATTGGCAGCGCTGGTCACCGCGTGAACCGCTTCTTCTTTTCCCGTTAGAAAATGCCAGCCCGGGGCCGTTTCGGGGCGGCCGTAGTGCGACAAGGCTGCCAGCTTTTTCTTGGCCGCCATCTCTGGAGTTTCGCGCGTATCAAAGCTAACGAATATGACTTCGTAGTCGCGGCCGGCGTTGAAGGAGAGCATCTTCAGCGAGCCGACCACACCTTGCTCAACCTGATTGCAGAGCATGGGACAGCCGTAATAAACCGGCGCAAGCAGCACGGGTTTGCTACGGAAATAGTCGCGCAACCGAACGTCGCGACCAGACTCATCTCGAAAATTGACGTCCAGGGGGAGTTGCGCATTAAGCTGCGGCTCGAAGCCGACGTTCTGAAGCTGGACGGGCAAGCCCGCGGACGATTTACCTACGTTATCCGGAATAGTTTGCGCGCCCGCGGCGACGGAGAACGCGAGCAGCGTGCCAATTCCGATGATGGAACGAATACAGTTCATAGGTTATTTATTCTTCTTTTCGGCCGGGGGCGTGGACGCAGCCGGCAAACCTTTCTCGGCGATAATCTTCATGGCGTCTTCGACGGGAATCTGGGCAATGCCGCTATTTTGATCGATCCAGCCCGCTTTCTCATTGGCTTCCGTATCTTCGCGCATTTGCTCGCGTAAATCATATTGCGGGTCGGTGCCGTGGCCGGGAACACCTTGCAGGCGAGGCTCCGGCGGCATGGTCAGGTAGTCCTTACCCATTTCCTGGCGCACGGGAGGAGGAGGCGTGTCGGATTCCGCGGCCATCTTTGTAGTGGCGCGAAGAATAAAAACGCACACGACATAGGAAAGAATCACGGCGACAGCGAGAACGGCAAGATAGACATAAATCGTGCGGGCCTTGACGTCGCGGGTCTCAAACGCGACGGTATCGTGCTCCGGGACCGCGCCGGCGTTATGCGTCGAGTTGTGAGACTCAGTGCTCATCGGTTGCAATGGCCTCCGCAAGCTTTGGATCGCCGACCGGGAGCACGGGGAGCTGCTTCAGTTGTCCGGCGAAGAAAAAGAACCACAAACCGCCGAGGGCTAACGCCGCGGCGAGATCCCAGATCGTCGGTAAAGCGCTGGTTGTAAATTCCGGGCGCGTGTACCAGAAAAGATCGACCAGGCGCATAAAGATCAGCCAAATGGCGACGGCGGGCAGGACTTTAGGATTGCGCTTGAGGCCGCGCGAGAGCAGCAAGAAGAAAGGGACAAAGAAGTGGAAGATGACCACGATAATGGCGACCACGCCCCATTGGCTGTGCAGGCGCGAATAGTAAAAGGTGATTTCCTCGGGCTGGTTGCCCGACCAGATAATCAGCAGTTGCGAAAATTGGAAATAAGCCCAGAGCATTACGAAAGCCAGCAGCAACTTGCCCAAATCGTGAATGTGGCCCGGCTGAAGAACGCCGGAAAGGGGGCCGGTGCGGGCCAGCAAAACCACTATAGCAATCATCAGGGACATGGAAGAAATAAGCTGGCCGGCTACGAATAAGAAGCCGTAGATTGTGGAGGCCCAGTGTGGGGAAAGAGACATCACCCAGTCGATTGCGGCGAGAGTCATAATAAACACGTAGAGGATGATGCCCGGCCCGGCAAGGATCTTGAAGCGGCGACTAATCGCGGTGTCCTCGGGGTTCGCGTCCTGTTCGCGCGACCAGCGGTTGAACAGAAACACAAGGATGCCCCAGACGGCGAAATAGAGGATGGCGCGGACACGGAAGCCGTTGGGCGTCAGATAACTGCGCTGGAACTCGGAGAGAGCGCCTTCGCCCGAGGGAGGCGCGTTGAGCCAAGCGCCGTAGAGATATTTCATGCCAAAAAAGATAGGCACGAAGAGCACAGCGACAAGGGCCAAGGCTCGCGTGGCCGACTCCAAGGGGCGGCGAATCATGATGCCCCATTTGCCGCCGGTGAGATGTTGCAGCATCAAGAGCCCGAGGGAACCCAACGAAAGACCCAAAACAAATATGAAGGCGAGCAGATAGGAGGGGAAAAAGCGGTCGGGAGACTTGATGAGGCCGATAACGCAAATCAACAGGCCGACCACGCCGGAGATGAGCGCGCGCTGGCGGATGCGATCGATGCTTTCGGGCGCCCTGTAATCCTGCGCGGTCATTCTGTCTTTCCTCCGGGCGCGCCCTCGCCATGTGTTTCCGGTTTTCTCTCCGCTGGCGGATGCAACACCTTTTCGCGAATATCGGGCGGCAGCTCCGAAATTTTGGCGTTGCGGCTCAACTGCAGCGCGCGCACGTAGGCCACGATGGCCCAACGGTCGTGCGGAGGAACCTGCGCGGAATAGGAGAGCATGGCGCCGAAGCCGTTGGTAATCACGTCATAGATGTAGCCGTTGGGCACCTGGCGCAAACGGTCCTCGTGGTACGTGGGAGGGCGCTTCATGCCGCGCTTGACGACCATCCCGTTGCCGTCGCCCTGCAAACCGTGACACGGGGAGCAAAAAATCTTGTATCGATTTTCGCCGCGGTCGAGAAGCTCCATGTTAAGGGGCAGCGGAAACGCATTCGATTCCTTAGGGATAGTCAATTCATCGAGGGCCAGAGCGCCGCGCGGGACGGTATTTTCCACCAACGGGCGCGCCGAGCGGCCATCGGTGAAGAAATCGGAAGGCCAAAGCGGACGATCCTTAGGCTGCTCGGCCATGTCTTGCTTCAGGCTGCAACCAGCGACCCAAAAGAGCGAAGCGGCAAGCACGGCGCGGAAGAGCAAGGTGTTAGTCATCTTCGACCTCGATGACATGCGCGGCGTGAAGACCGTTGAGAAAGCGCGCCGATTCGGAGAGATTGAATTTCGGATCGCGCGCTTCGATGCACAGAAAAAAACGGTCGCTGGTGGCGTGCTTGACGAAACGGTGCACATTGAAGAGCGGATGATGCGGGCGAGGGAGCCCGTTCAACGCCAGCATGCCAAAAACGGCGGAGAGTGCGGCGCCGAGCACGGTCAGTTCAAAGGTGACGGGAATGAAGGCGGGCCAACTGTTCAGCGGGCGTCCGCCCACGTTGAGCGGATATGCGAGGACGCTGACCCAATACTGAAAGAAAAAGCCACCCAGGCCACCTGTCAAGCCACCAATCAACGTGATCAGCGGCACGTTGTTTCGCTTCAGAGCGAGCGCTTCGGAGAGCCCCTCAACCGGAAAAGGTGTGTAGGCTTCGATGCGGCGATAGCCGGCCTCGCGAGTTTTCTCCACGGCGTGGATAAGCGCGTGCGGAGTCGGAAACTCGGCCACCACCCCGTAGATATGTGAGCGACGTTCCATCACTCGTGACCCTCAGAGGTCTCGGCGACCAGTTCACGCATCTCCGCGATCGAAATTGCGGGCATCACGCGGACAAAAAGGAACAGCAACATCACGAAAAGCCCGATGGTTCCGACGAACGTCGCGTAATCCCAGGCCGTAGCTGAGTACCGTCCCCAGGCAGACGGCATGAAATCTCGTGTCAGGCTGATGACGACGATCACAAACCGCTCGAGCCACATGCCGAGGTTGACGACAAGGGACATCACAAAGAGCAGCGGGACGTTGGTGCGGGCCTTGCGGAACCACAGCAATTGCGGCGTCAGAATGTTGCAAAGGATCAGCATGTAATAGAAATGACTGTAAGGGCCATGGAAACGCATCTTCGTGAGGTACAGATCGAATTTGTTTCCGCTGTAAATGGACATGAAATATTCAAAGAAGTAGCCGTAAGCGACGATCAGGCCTGTAGCGAGCATGACCTTGGCCATGTTTTCGAGGTGGTGCATAGTGATGAAGTCTTCGAGGTCATAGGCCTTGCGAAGCGGAATGGCGATGGTGAGCACCATGGCGAAGCCGGAATAAATGGCGCCGGCAACGAAGTAGGGCGGGAAAATCGTAGTGTGCCAGCCAGGAACGATAGCGACGGCAAAGTCGAAGCTCACCACGGTATGCACGGAGAGAACGAGAGGCGTGGCGAGGCCGGCGAGAAGCAAATACGCGGATTGGTAGCGGTGCCAGTGTCGCGCGGAACCGCGCCAGCCCATGGCCAGCATTCCGTAAACGATTTGCATGGGCTTCTTCACGGCGCGGTCGCGGAGCGTAGCGAGATCGGGTATCAGACCCACGAACCAGAAGAGCAGCGAAACCGTGCCGTAAGTGGAGACAGCGAAAACGTCCCAGATAAGCGGGCTGCGAAATTGCGGCCACAAACCCATCGTGCTGGGATAGGGGAACATGAAGTACGCCATCCAGGGACGCCCCGTGTGGATGAGCGGGAAAATGCCCGCGCAGGCCACGGCGAAGAGCGTCATGGCTTCTGCGAAGCGGTTGATCGATGTACGCCATTTCTGGTTCAGCAAGAACAAAATCGCCGAAATCAAAGTGCCGGCGTGACCAATACCAATCCACCAGACAAAGTTGACGATGGCGAAGCCCCAGCCGACCGGAATATTGATGCCCCAAATTCCGACGCCCTTGATGATTAGCCAAGCGAGGGAGATGGTGAGCACCATCACAAGGCTGAAAGTAAGAGCGAAACCCACCACCCAGCCGAGGGAAGTCGGGCGGGTGAGAACGATGGCGCTGATTTTGTCGGTGACCGAAGAGTAGGTGTGCCCCGGCTCGATTACCGGCGAAACCGGCAGCACGTCATCCACGGTGTTATAAGGTGGCCGCGTGCTCATGCCTTCTCCATTTCAGGATTAGGGTTGCGCACGGCGGCGAGGTACGTGGTGCGGGGGCGGGTGTTTAGTTCGCCAAGGACATTGTAATTCCGCTGCTGGGCCTTGAGCTTGGCGACGCGGGTGTTCGGGTCGTTGGCGTTGCCGAAGACAATCGCGTCGGAGGGGCAAGCCTGGGCGCAGGCGGTAATAACCTCACCGTCGCGAATGGGACGATTCTGCTTTTCCGCTTCGATGCGCCCATTGTTGATGCGCTGTACGCAGTAGGTACACTTTTCCATGACGCCGCGGCTGCGTACGGTGACTTCCGGATTGCGCATCAGCTTGAGTTGCGGGGTCTCCCAATCCTGAAAGCGCAGGAAATTGAAGCGCCGCACCTTGTACGGACAGTTGTTGGAGCAGTAGCGTGTGCCGATGCAGCGGTTATAGACCATATCGTTCAGGCCTTCCGCGCTGTGCGCGGTAGCTTCTACAGGGCAGACCTGCTCGCAAGGGGCGTTTTCGCATTGCATGCAGGGAACGGGCTGGAAGAAGGTTTCAGGATTGGCGAGCGCGTCGTTGTCGTTGGTGCGCGGATCGTTTGTCTTGGTATTCGCATTGTAATAGCGGTCGATGCGGATCCAATGCATCTCGCGGCCGCGCAGGACCTGATCTTTGCCGACTACCGGAATGTTGTTTTCGGCGACGCACGCAACAACGCAGGCGTTGCAGCCGTTGCAGGAGTTCAGGTCAATGGCCATGCCCCAGGCGTAGCCGGGATATTTGAATTCCTGGTAGAGCGTAAGCGTCTTTGGAGGGGTTTCGTCGCCTTCGTGGGCGAAGCCGGGGTTCTTTTTGTATTCCTCGAGCGTGCCCGCGCTGAGGATCTTTCGGCCCTCTATATTGAAGTGATATTGCGTGCAGCCTAGCGAGTATTCTTCACCGGTTTTCTTGACCGACTCGGCGCCAGCAGTCGCGCGCCACAGCCCATTGGAGGTGCGCACCGCGTAGGCGTTGAAACCTTTGTTCGTTCCGGTGTAGCCAGCCTGCTTGCGGCCATAGCCGAGCGGAAGAACGACGACACCTTCCGCCTGTCCTGGCGTGATCCAGCCGGCTGCCGTCACTTTGCTGTTGGAGAGCGCGATATCGACAACGGTCGAAACGATTTGACCGTGCTCGCCGCCTCGCGCGGCAACGGTGTGCGTTATGCCGAGATTCCAAGAGGTATTGGGGCCGACCAGCGCCGCATTGTCCCAGACCAGCTTCGTTACTGGCTTAGGCAATTCCTGCAACCAGCCGTTGTTGGCGAAGCGCCCATCGTGAATCGTCGGGTCGGGCCGGAAGAGAAACTCGAGCTCGCCTGGATTGGAGGGAGGGATCGGAGGCAAGCTGGCGGCGTTGAACTTGGGTGTGAGGCTCAGCGGCGGATACGCTGTGTTGGCCACGAGGCCGTCGTTCAACGTCTTGCGCCAGAATTTTTCGAAATCGCCGCTGGGATTTGCGGCCTTCAGACGATTCCGCACGGCGTCGTAGCCGCCCAGGCCAGGCTTGTCGCTGAATGCGGCGAGAACCTCGTGCGCCGTATGCGTGTGATACAGGGGCGCGATCAGAGGCTGGATAACGGTGACGGTGCCGTCGAATGAACGCGCATCGCCCCAAGTTTCGAGGTAATGCGACTCCGCTACGTGCCACACGCAATATTCGGAAGTCTCGTTGAAGTGCGAGCTCAGGTGAACGGTGTGGGGAACTTTGCGCACCTTGGACGTGAAATCGAAATCGTGCGGCGCATCGTAAATGGGATTGCTGCCCAGGATCAGCAACGTGCTGACTTTGCCCGCGTCCATATCGGCGCAGAGCTCACGCAGCGAATCGAGGTTATTGACAGGGTTGTCTTCCACCGGCTCGGTGTAGTAGACCGCATTGCCGATATTGCCGAGCGAGGCATTGATCGCGTGAACCAGCGCGTGTACCTCGGCGGGCTGCTGCTCGCCCGCCACAACTAGCGAGCGGCGCTGATTTTTCTGCAGATCCTTTACTACGGCATCCAGCCATTTTTCTGCCGCGGCAGAAAGACTTCCACTGCCGCCCAGGCCTAGCTTGGCAGCAAGGGCGCGGGCGAACTGCTCGACTTCAACAAAGCGAAGTGGAAGCCGGTGGTCGGCGCTGGAACCGGTTACCGAAGGCGTCGGCTCGACAACATATAACCGATTCATCCCGCTACCGACGCGATCGGCCTCGGCAAATTCATCGAGCTTGCGGCGGCGGTAAAACTCTTTCATGTAACGGACGTGCCCAGGTCCGCTGGCGAGAAAATCAGAATCAAGCGAAAGGATGACTTCCGCTTTTTCTGGGCGGGACACGGTATTGACGTAACGGCCGAACGCCAGCTTGGCACCATCGCGCGTACCATCGCTGCCCGCGGGCTCCCATTGATGCCATTTAGCTTGAGGATAGAGCTTGAGCAAATATTGCATCTGCTCGGAAACGCTCGGCGAAGCAATCGTGCCGGTCAAAATCCGAAAGCCCGCGCCGCTCACGGCCTTGATTTCCGCGGCCATGGCTTGCGCCGCGTCCAGGAACGCCGACCAAGTGCGAATCTCTCCCGCGAACGTCACCGTTTGTGCGCGATCCGGATCGTACAAATTCAGAACGGAAGCTTGCGTGATCGCATCGGTCGCACCAAGGCTGGCCGGGTGATCGGGATTGCCTTCGATTTTCGTGGGACGCCCTTCATGGCTTTCGACAAGCACGCCGATGGCGTCTGCGCCGAAGGGCATCGCCGTGGCGAAAAACAGCGGCTTGCCCAGCACCATGCCGTCGGGCTGTTTCACGTAAGGCACGAGGTGGGTCTGTTCGTTGGACTTGCAGCCGGAAAGGCCCGCAAACGCCAGAGACGCCGCCATCAATTTTAGGAAATCACGGCGATCAACGGCTTCGTCCCATTCCGAAGCCTGGCGCGGGAATTCGCGATGCAGCAAAGCCTCAAAATGCGGATCTTCCGCAAGCTCCTCGATCGTGCGCCAATACTGCGGACCGCTCTTGGATTGCAGCTTTGCTCGCACAGCCGCGAGATCCAGCGGCCGCTCCCGCAGTGTCAAATCCTCGGGCTGCTCGCCTTCATGCGAGTCCTGTTCGTGGGTGTCGTGGTGATGCATGGAGCCGTCTATGTCGTGATCGCTCATACCGTCCGCTAACGATGACACGTCGAGCAGCTCTGGAGCTGCCCAACGCTCGGAATCTGATACTCGGCCGCCAACCGTCTCCCGATTTCCGCCTGGTTCGAGGGAGCCTTCCAATCCATATTGAAAACTTGATCGCGTGGCCGCAAAACTGCTTCCGGGTTGCGATGACAGTCCAGGCACCAATGCATCAGCAGAGAACCCGCCTGAAACATCAGAGGCATTTGATTGACCTGCCCGTGACAGGAAGAGCAGCCAACGCCTTTGTTGATGTGAATGCTGTGGTTGAAATACACGTAGTCGGCCAGGCGGTGCACGCGAACCCACTCAATGGATTTATCGGTGCGATAACTTTCGCGCACGGGCTCCAAATATCCGGCATTGTTGAACAGCACGGAATGGCAGTTCATGCAGGTTTTGGTGGGAGGAATTCCGGCGGTGGCAGAGGTCTCGACGCCAGTATGGCAGTAGCGGCAATCGATACCGTCATCTCCGACGTGGTGCTTGTGGCTGAACTGGATGGGCTGCTCGCGCGTGACGTTTTGGTTCGTCAAATAGGGAGCGCGGGCCAAACCCATCACACCACCGAGGGCCAGGGCTGCGAGCAGCGCGCCAAAAAAGACACTGACCTGGGAGATGAAATTCGTACTGCGGTGAAAAATCTGGGCCATGTCAATTTTGCACTATTGCGGTGAGCGCAACCAAAAGGAGAGGCACCTGGCGTCCACCTTGTCCTGACTCGGGAGTGCAAGCCCGAGTCGTTGTTGACGCGATAGTTTCCAACAAAACTTTCGCGAATGCAACTGTTCCACTGACTTGGCAGTGAATTCCTGTTTCGACGAATTGTCAAAACGACATCTGTTTCGAAATTTTCAAAAAAAAACAGCCGCGCACGCTCTAGGACATAGTAGTCCCCTTGCAAAAGATGGCCTTATCTACAAGGCAACTTCTTTTGGCGCACTTCATCCTCTGAGATGCGCAGGCGGGCGCGAAGACGCACTTTTTTTGCGGACGCGTTGCGGAATCCTGACTCGGTCGTGCTATCTTAGAAAAACCCTTCGCCGCGCCCGATGCGGCGGAGCCTACCTCGTTTGTTCGGCCGTCGGTCGGCCGCAAATGCCGCTGGGGCGTGGTCCAACCGGTAGGACACCACACTGTTAATGTGGATGGTGAAGGTTCGAATCCTTCCGCCCCAGCCAATTTCCCCGTCTAAGAATGCGGGTATCGGTAGCGTCAGCCCTTTTTGTACCGATTCCTATGCCCTTTCGGTTTCTAACCCAAAACGCACTGTCAGTCTAAGGGAGGAATCAGTTGTGGCTCGGAAAGCGGAGGCCACGCTATGGATGCTGGTAAAGTCGGGACGCGGGTGTCCATGAAGAGAGTGGTAAAGAAAGGACGCGACGTCCCCAAAGTTGACGACGTATACGAACCCGGATCTTACGATTTAATGTTACGCGCAAAACGGGAAGCGACTGCGGGAAGCCCGTGGGAAACGATTTTGCTCTTGCGCTACAGCAGCGAGCGCGTCAGAGGCCATCAAAGACACTACCGGCTTCCCATGATTTGATCACTCCGGCGAAGTAAGTTCTTCGTGACCTCGTGGGCGAATTTCTCACCACCGAGGAGAGCAAAAAGTGGCGTCATATCCTGGACGTCTTAGGCAAATACCTAAGCAATGTCTACGATCCTTCGCGCTACTGGGCGCGTCGTGATAGTTGTGGTTACTTTCGGCTCCGGAGCGTGAGGGATTTTGCACAAGCCCACGAAGGAATCAGGACGGCGCGGCGAGAGCTTCCAGGCGAAGTTTCGCGGCGCGCGCCGTCTCGCGCAGCAACGGGTCCGATTCGTTTAGACACCGGTCTAGTTGATCTGCCAAAGATTTTATCCCCAGGGTTCCGATGGCGTATGCCCCGCACGACTTCAACCATGGATCGTCGCTTGCAACGAGTTCTGCCACGGCCTGTTCCTGGCTTTCGATTTTGGCGCGCACCAACCGTTGTGCAATCTGGGCTCGTTCTGCCACTGTGATCTTGCTATCCAGCAAAGGCACTAACATGTCTCGTAATTGCGATTTTAGGACGTTGTCTACGAATTCCAAAGCATTGTCGTGCACGGAAACGCTCGTGGACTGCAAACCCACGTAGGCGCTGTGCAAATCGAGCTGGGGATGCAGGAGGTTCAGCAGACGAAAGATGCGCTCCAGTTCCTGTTGCATGGACTCCTTCAGTGCACGCGCGAGAGGATCGACGCCGTCTGTGGCGGCCCCGATGGTAGCCAAAATTTGGTATGACCGGTAGTGACCCAGAATCTCGGCCGCCAATACAGTCTCCAGCATCTGAACGTCCAGCACGATCTCGGGATTCAACCGGCAGAGTTTGTTGAGAGAGGCAATCGTGCGAAACCGCAACGTGGTATCGCCTTGCAGGAGGTTGTCAAGCAGTACGCTTGCCGCGGCTGACGTTCCGAGAGCCACCAATACGCTAGGAATTTCTCTGCGAGCTTGGATCGGGACGGCGGAATCACAGAGGTGGTCGCGTAACCCTCCTAAAATGGAGTCCCCGAATCTGCCCAGTGCCTGCGCTGCCGCGGGGGCTAGTTTGTGGTCTGCGAGCCGGTCTAAAAGCTCAGGGACCAGCCGGCGCTTGCGCAGCATTCCGACCGAACGGATGGCCTCGCACACCACTTGAGTGTCGGAATCGGCAAGAAGCCTAGAGAGCAAAGGATCGAAACAGTCCGGCAACTCGCCGAGCAGCCGGGCGGCTTCCACCCGGTTACGCAGGCCCTCTTCTCCTGCTTCGTTAACCATTGAGTCCAGGATATTCCGCGCGGCTTCCAAGTTCTGCGCCTCGCCGGGCTGCGCCAGAAAGGCAACGATTGCTGATCGGACCGAGAAGTCGGGGAAATCACCAAGCTGCTCTATGGCAGTCAGTGGATCGATATGTCCGTGGTGGCTCAGAAAAAGCAGGGCTTCGGTGCGCACAGTGAGTTCCGGGTCTCGCAGGAGTCGTTGCACTTCTGGAACGGCGGCTTTGTCGCCCGCCGCCGAGAGAATGGCGATTGCCTTTTGCCGCACTTCTGGCGCGGAATGATTCAGCAGAGCCCGTATCCCCGGATGCACAGCTCTTTGCTGTTCCACCTCGAATAGGGACAGCGCGTAAAGAATGTCTTTGGGATCGGATGCGGAAAGATTGGTGACCAGAAGGTCCGTAGTCGACCGGTCCAGCACTGGCGCGCTGGCTTGTTCCACATCCAGGCGATGCTGGCTAATGCTGTCCCTCAGGGTAGCGACGTATTGCCGCCGCGCGACAGAAACTGCAACGAGCCAGCCGCTAACCAGCACTAGCACGACCCAGCTGATTTGACGCGGGGGGAAATGCAACACGGTGGCAAAGATGAGGACGATTAGGCCTGACAGCCCATCACCCAGGCGCCAGATCACGGTATCGATAAACCATTTTACTTGTAACTTTACGCCGGCAGGGATCGGCAGATAGAGCAATTCAGCGGTGGATTTATCGACCGAATAGCGCAGTACCTGGTCGCTGCCTTTGAGCGCCACTGCGGAGCCCAGCGTGCCAAGAACAAGCAGACCGGCCGAACCCATCAATACCGTGACGGGAAGCACGAACAGCGCCGTACCAATACCAAATCTACGTAAGAACCTTGCGGTCAACAGCAACTGAAATAAGAGCCCGAGTACGCCAGCGTAGAAGTTGAAGTTACCAAAAAAAACAGCCATTACATCTTTCTTTACCAGAAACTGCTGGCCAAGAGCCAGGAATTGCCAGTCGGTTAATGTAGTGACCAGCGACGAAATGCAGATCACCGCCGCGATCGCCCGCAAATAGGGCGAGGCGAACAACAGGCGCATGCTTGCGAACAGATTCCGCGAGCTTGTTTCTGCAGGTTGTCCTGACTTTGCGTGCGCGTCACCCACCAGCACCCGACCGCTACGCCAGACCAAAATCACCAAGCCGGCGCAAATTAAAACGAAGAGCGCCATGGCCAGCAGCAGACTTTCTGTTCCAAAACTCTTGGCCATGGTCTTGGAGAGGAACCCGGAGAAAATCCATCCGGCAATGCCTCCCCCGCCCACCATCCCGAAAACGCGCTTGGCCTCGCGTGTTGTCAGGACGTAATTTGCCAGCGTCCAGATTTGTGTAGCCCCGAGCACGCCGAAAATTTTCACCCAAACGTAAAAGGCAGGAAAAACCCAGATCAGGTGGGAGTAGTAATGCGCCAGCCCCCAAAAGACCGCGCAAGTGGCAGAGAAAAACAGCATGCTGCCGACCAGCAGATCGCGGAAGAGAAAACGCCGCGCAATAACCACGTAACCCGCTATGACCAAAGCCACCAGCACCGCGCTGGCAATTTGGGCAAAGGCTAGCTCCCTTGCCTGGAAACGTGAGAGGAATAGCGCTGCTCCTGCCACGCCGCCGACTTTGTAGCTGGTGATGACCAAGAACAGGCAGGCACACAGAAGAGAGCCACGCCCCAAATCTCCAGGGCGAACATTGAGAGCGCGCTCGATCCAGCTTTTCATCCGGAGAACCTTTTGTAACCTCTCTGCCCTATTGCGACCCGGCCGTCGTTGCGGAACATGGACGATCGGCTGGTAAAACAGCTGGCTTTTCCGAAACATCCCCTGCTGCCCCCGCCGCTGGATGCTGCCCGGAAGCGCCATTTTGCGGCGCGGACTTGGCGGGATCGAGAAGCACTACCTGGTGGTCCAGGTACACCGCGATTATCTTGTTATCGCCACAGATTTCCAGAGCTGACGCCCTGCCACCTGGGTAGTAGCTGCTGAGCATGCCGGTGTCGATCAGGAACACTTTGTCGCCAAAGCGAGGCCGGATGCGACCACCCTTCTGCACCGTGTGCCCTACCACAAGGTGTGTCGCCTTGTAACCCTCCAAGACCTTGCTCACCTGCGGTGCACCCTCTTCCTCGCTCCACCGATCGTAACCGCGAAACCACAGCGGGCCATCAACGCGCACGCTGAACCAGTCTTCATGTTTCAAGAACTCATGGATCTTGGCCGGGCGCTCATCGTTGGCGGGGACATGCGACTTGAGCTCAGCGATAACTTCCGCCTGAAGCACATTATTGATTTCCTGCAAAGTAAAGAATGGGAGAATTAACTTTTCATTCTGCAGATACTCTTTCGAGGCATCAAATGCCTTGATTTCGTCGTGGATCCGCTTATTTATCGCATCAGGCTTCGTCCTGCCCAGATCAGGATGAATTCCGCCGTGCAAGAAGATGATTCCTTCAATTTCGGCCACGGCGGCGTGTCCTCGCAGCCACTCACCGTATTCTCCCTTTGGACCAAACGCCTCGCGCTGCTCAATGAAGCCTGCGGGATGCCGTGCCATCCACTCGGCCTCAGTCAACTCCATGGGCTGGGAAAGCTCGGCTAGTAAGGATGCGTGACTACCTCTCCATTTCACGTACTCGTCATACGCAGCTTTCTGCCGCTTCTCGGAATTGCCGTCGGCAAAACTGGCATAGTTCACGGGAATGACGTAACGCAGGTCGCCCATGATATTCATCATTTCGTGGTTACCGAGCAGGCCTACTACCCGGCCGCCTATTTGTACCGCTTCTTTCTCGAGTGCCATCATCAGGTCCATGACCTCGCGCGGTTTGGGGCCGCGATCAAGAAGGTCCCCGACCTGGACGAACGTTGTCTTACCGCCGGTCCAGTGGTTCTGCTTGTCTATGAGACCGGTGCGCCGGAGAATGGCGACGAAGTCGTCAAAGTCACTGTGGACATCGGCGATGGCGATTACGGATTCCGGAGGTTCCGCTGGAGCCATTACTGGTCTCGCCCACGCCAGCGCCGCCGACACCAGGACCAGGAGGACAGAAATACAAGCGCGGTGAGGAGAAACACAGACCGGAGGGCGGACCATTTTCCTGCCTCCCATGGCCAAGCCGCAGAATTTAGCTAAAACATTGACTTCCGCAGGGCTTCCGTATTGGCTGCATCTTAGGATGCCAGAGTCGTGCAAGTCAACAAGCTGAAAATACCCATAGAGAAGCCGCAAAAAGCGGCAAAGGCCGCCACGTGGGCGACCTGCAGTCCTTAGGAAGCAGATCCATCTTCAGAACCAAGTATGTCTGATCAGATATAAAAACGGTCTCACTTCTCCTGGCTAAAACGCCGACACAATCAGCGATAGCCATTGTGTGCTGCATCTGACGCAGCGGTGCACGAAATACCTCACACAAAAGCACAATTACGGAGCCCTCATAGGAGGGCTCCGCTCAATCCGGTTACTACGTGAACCTCGATGCTTACAAGAGATCGGGGTTGCGTTACAAGACTGGAGTCGTCTACTGGGAGTGGGAGAGCCGCTTAGAGATCAAGGTTGCGTGGATTACGCCGGCCTTCTCCTCAGTGCCCTTGCAAATCACAAAGTCCCCGTCTTTGACCTGGCTGGCGTCAATGTCGTTGACCTTCTTGTCGGCGTGATACTGACTAACCCATTTCGTCGAGCTGTCGTACACACAGGACTTCTCTGCAGTCCCACCTGACTTACGAACAGTCAGAGAAGACTGCTCTTTACTGCTTCTTTCAATACGACCTTCCCAGCGCGACGCCTTAGACTTAGCAGGAGCCTGCCCGAACATCACCGCCGCCAGCGGGAACGTAAGCACCAACGCGAACAGCAGAGTGAGTTGCTTCTTCAGCATTTTTTCTCTCCTTATCACTGTCTTTTTCCTCCTTATCACCGGGATCACCAGAAAACACATGATCTTGTAGCCAGAACATAGACCCAGGGACCGGAAAGAGCAAGGTCTTTCAAACTTTGGCTTCCAATTCAACGTTCGGCTGCATCCCTCGTCCTGCTACCCTGCCAAAACCTGATCCCCGAAAGAGCCACTCGCCCAGTTGGGCGATGCAGTTTACTTCGAGGTCAGATAGTTCAGTACAGCACTTCGTTCTCACCTTTTTCAGCGATCATCTTCTGGAACTGCGCCACAATCTTGTCCCGTCGCGCCATCACGGCTTTCCCTTCATCTTTGGTGAGATACTGTTTGGTTTTTTCTATCAGCGCGTTCGCGTCCAGCGCCTTCAGTTTCTCCAACAATTGCCGGTCGCAGCGTACCAAGTCTTTAGGGTCTTTCAGTTCCTTGTTGAGGCGAAATGCGCGGGTGAAATCAATCCTCCAAATCTTCCAATTCTCACCGATTAGCACGTTGGTCAGGTTGGGATCGGCATCGGAGACCAATTGATCGAACACCCGAATCTTGTACATCTGATTGTTCCATGCGTCCGGATCCGGCGGCGTCAATTTCTGCTTGTGGCGCTCCGCCTCATCCATCTTCACCGGCAGCCACCAACTCAGAGAGCCTTCATTGCCTTTCCATTTGCGTTCGACATACACCGGCACCATGTCGTCCATACCAATCAACTCAGCCAGCGCATACGCAGCGAGATTGTACTTGTAGGAATCCACGAAGTTCAGTTCCACGCCGCCGGTGGCAAGCTTCATCTCGCGCTTGTGTTCATCAAGAGATTGAAAAGAGGCGTCGTGGGTAACTGTGCCGTCGGAGAGCGTAAGGCGCGAGGTGTGGGTGATGCCTTTCTTTGCCTCGCGACTGTTCACCACCCTGGCGGTGAGAAGGAACTGTTTAATCTGTTCCTTGGTCAGGTTTGGCTCGTCCGCGGCAACCGCGAAGAGTCCGCAAGCCAGACACACCACGACGGCAAGAATCAACCCGCGCCAGCGCAAATGAAGTGGGTTCATGGAAAAACCTCCACGGAGTTGGTGGGACTCTACTCCTTTGCTCCGCAATGGACAACTAAAATAGGTGAAATGGCCTGCGCAAAAAGCGCACCGCAACCACGGACCAATTCCTGGATCGTGAAATAGACGAGAATCGGCTTGCGACAAACCGAGTACTGCTTCGTCTTGTCGAATTCTGCGATTTCTTCTTGCAGTTGGGAGTTAATTTGTCGGTAGAGGTTAATCTTCGAACTCTTCCGCACCAGCCAAATGGCGTTTTATAAATTTAGAACGTTACCCTAGTCCCTTGTCTTTCACTTTCCGGGACCGCGCTCAGAATTTAACAAGGGAAAGGTCGAGATTTTCAAAGCATCGAGGGCGCAAGAGGGCAGCGGTATGGGATTGCCGATCAGCCGTTCCATTGTCGAGTCGCATGGCGGCCGACTGTGGGCCACATCGAACTCGGGGCGCGGGGCAACATTTCACTTCACGCTGCGTTGCGATGTCAGGGCGCATCAAACCGCGTAATGCTCCCGACAAGCGTTAATGCATCCGCAGGCAACTACGTCAAAGATCCCCTTAATCTTTCGCCGTGGGTAGCCCGGCGTCGAGCCAGCCTTTCCAGCCGCCGTCCATCGATTCCACGTTGGTGTAGCCCATCCTTTGCAGATTTTCCGCTACGAGCACGGAGCGAAAACCGCCGCCGCAATACAAGACCAGCTTCGCGCCGGTATCCGGAATGCGCTGCTCGATATCGCGCTCGATAATGCCTCGTCCGAGGTGCACAGCATTGGGAACGTGCCCTTTGGCCCATTCATTGTCTTCCCGCACATCAACCAGCAAAAACCTTTCGCCTGCATCCATTCGGCGTTTCACTTCCGGAACGTTCGTTTCCTTCACACGCTTTTTTGCGTCCTGTACGAGTTTCAAGAATTGTGGTGAATGCGCCATCGGCGTCTCCGTTAGAAAAGATTATTCGGGAAAAGCGTAGCACAGCGGCTCGCCGCGTGGAGCCTGCACGTAAGCAATCTACTGAGCGGGAGCCGGAGTGGCCGCCGCGGATTTCTGCTCGCCGCCTTTTGCCGCCATGGCTCGGACCAGGTTCACCAAATTCCATCGCAGCTTTTCCGGCACGCGCTCGCCTTCCGCCATCATTTTCCCTTTGCCTTTGGTAATGATGTAGAAAAGTTCGCCGTCGCTCAAGTTGGCCAGCGTCGCGGGATCGCGCCAGTCGCGCATGCTCAGTTTCATCGACTCCACCACTTCGCCTTTGCCATCGCCTTTGGCTCCGTGGCACATCTCACAGTCATATCCGAACACCTTGCGGGCCTCGGAAAGACCTTCCGGGCTGGACTTCACTGGGTTTACGCGCGCCGCATCTCCCGCAGGAACTTTTGAGTCATCCGCCGGCGCTTTGGACTTGTCGGAATTTTCTTGCGTGCCTTGTCGAGCCCAGGTAGCGCCGAGGCCCGCAAGTAGAACCGCACTTAGCAGAAGGAGAGATCGCTTCATACCGCCTCCTTGCACTTGCATCGGCCGAAGACAGATTCGGCTGCATTTGTGGCGGATTCTACGCCCGCAAGAAGTGCAGCGCCAGTGAGAAGAAGCTACTAGTTGCTAGCCGGTAATTTGCTTGCGGGCGTCTTGCTGGGCGGCAGCGTGCAAGTGCCGCGTCGACTCGAATCACCCGACCCAGCCCGGAAAGGGCTGGACTCACGCACGCGCGTGCGCAATCCGTCGATCACTGCTGGAATAGGATTGTGCGTCACACCGCGCACCAGAAAAATCATCAGCGCCGCTTCCCCTGGAGCGTCCAGGCTCGAGCTAATGCCCACGCCCTGCACTCCGGCCTGGCTCATTTGCTCCTGCGCATGCGTTGCGTGCACCTGCTTCGCCCGCGCCAGTTCCGCTTCGGAAATCGGATAGACCTCTGGCGCTGCGGCAAGCGACTGCTCCAACTGCGCGCTCTCCTGTGTTGTCAACGCCCCCCTCCGCGGGAACAATGGGCCCGCGACAATACGGGTTCTCACACCATCCACCTGCGTCGGAATATCTGTTCGCGGCTGCCCTGTGGTCACGAAAAACAAAATCGCCGGCTCGCGTGGATTGTCGCGGCTTGCGCCCACGCCGACGGCCTGCACCTCCGGGTGCGCCAGCAGCTCCGGGGCATGCGCATCGCGAACCGCCGCGGCTTTCTGCATGACATCGGGTGCAACCGTTGCCGCGGCCTGCGTGGTGCTAGCGGACGCTGGTTTGACTGGCAGGCTGCATCCGAATACCTGGTGTCCCGTCGACGCGGTGTCGCCCACAAACGTCACGTTCTTGCCCACGCTCGCAAAATAGTTCAGTACCGCCGACACCGGATTGCCTACCGTGTCCGTATCCGAGCCGGCGTACATGAGCGCCACCGGATCAGCGGTACTTTGCGAAACGATCAGCGACCCGGAGTCGCCTTCGGCGCTGAAGCTCCCCCCGCCGCTCCGCCCGGCGAAGGCCACCTGATTTGTGTAGCTCACGCTAAAATTGGCCCCCGTGCCGCATCCCTTTTGGTACTGTACCGAGCCCACGTTTACTGCCACGGCTATCACCGTGCCACACGTTAATCCGGTCGAGCGACCACTCTTCCCTACCAACATGCCCAGGGCGGCCGTGACGCCAGCGCCCTGGTGCGGACCTGCCGGAATTGGTACGCCATTGGCATCGGGGCTGCCGCCCAGATACAAGATGTTTCCTTGGGGGTCGACATTCCCGGGCACCACTTGCGCGATCGCTGCGTCGATTTTCGGAGCCGGACCGTTCTCCAGGTTGTAAAACGCTGTGAGGTTTGCCACCGTTCGCGCGCCGGACGGCGTGCACGTCGAAGTGTCAATTAAACCCGGCTGAATGATGGCTTCACCCGGCTGCGCCAGATCCGTGCGCCCGAGTATGTGCGTATTGCTGAGAATGTATTGCGTTCCACTGGGATCGGCGACGAGCGCGCCCAACGTTTCCGCCACAACACGTAATCGTATGGGTGGATGTATTCGTGCTCGAATCATTGGCGTTGCTGCCGGACGTGCCGAGCACGATTGCGCCGGATTGCGTGCTTTCGTTTCCCGGCTGGATGGTCACAGTCGCCGTGCCGGACGCTGAACCGCTAACCGCGCTCACGGTCACCGTTGTGGTGACGCTGCCACCTTTGCCGTCCGATTTCGTCGGGACTCCGCTTGGGGCGACATACAACCCGCTCGTGGAGATGAACCCGGTATCTTGGGTGCCGCCTGCGATGCCATTGACTTCCCAGGTGACCCCGTTTACGGAAGCGGTGAATTGTTGTGTGGAGAAATTGCGAACGGTGGCTGCGCTAGGCGACACGCTGATGGAACCGGAGGAAACTGCGGTAGTCACCGTGACCGTTGCCGATGCGGACTTCGAGCTATCCGCTTGAGAAGTGGCCGTCACAGTCACTTGAGCAGGGTTCGGCGCCGCTGCAGGCGCGGTGTATAGCCCGGCGCTGGAGATAGTTCCATTCGAGGCTCCGCCGGCTACGCTCCAGATTACTGCCGTGTTTGACGTGCCGCTTACGATAGCCGTGAAGGGCTGCGTTTTGCCCACCGCTACGCTCGCGGCCGAAGGAGAAACGGAAACCGCGACGGAAGTTTTAGGCGGCGTGCTGGCGCAACCCAGCAGCCAGACACAGACGCAACTTAGGCCACTCAAGAACGACGCGCGTCGCATGAAGATCCTAACCGAGGGTGGGGTCCCCACTTCACGAACAGGAATCAGAAAGCGGACAACACCGAAAGTTTACCCATGGAATTGGACTACGTAGTGGCCTAAAAAGATGCTTGGGATTGTATTCGGAAACGTGACTGGTTCGGCACACTGCCGGATTGCTCCAGATCACTCCATATCGCGCCAGTTGGTTCCGACACAGATTTCCACTTCCAGCGGAACGGCCAGCTGGTGAACATTTTCCATCTCTTCGCGCACCAATTTTGTGAGTTCCTTGCGTTCGCTCGACGGCGCTTCAAAAAGAAGTTCGTCATGCACCTGCAGAATCATTTTCGCTTCGAATTTTTCAGCCGCCAGACGCAGGCTGATAGCGATCATCGCCAATTTGATCAGGTCCGCCGCCGTCCCCTGCAGCGGAGAATTCAGCGCTGTGCGTTCCGCGAAATTGCGAATCTGCACTTGCGGCGAAGTGATGTCTGGAATGGGGCGAATGCGGCCGAAAAGGGTTTTGGCCACTCCGGTTTGTCGCGTTTCCGCCAATGCGTTATCGAGATATTTCTTCACGCCGCTGTAGCGCTCGAAATACGCGTTGATGAATTGCGCCGCTTCCTTCTGCGGCACGCCAATCTGCTGCGCCAATCCAAAAGGCGACAACCCGTAAATAATTCCATAGTTGATGGCTTTCGACGCACGGCGATGCTCGGGTGTCTGCGCCATGGGACCTACGCCAAACACCTCCTGCGCAGTACGCTCGTGAATGTCCTGTCCCGTGCGAAATGCATCGAGCAGCACCGGGTCATTCGAAAAATGCGCCATGACGCGAAGCTCGATTTGCGAGTAATCCGCGGCGAGCAGAATCATTCCTTCCTCGGCCACGAACGCGGCTCGAATCTGCCTGCCCAGCTCGGTGCGAATCGGAATATTTTGCAGATTTGGATCGGACGAGCTAAGCCGCCCGGTTGCCGTGCCCGTTTGCGAAAAGCTGGTATGCAGCCGGCCTGTTTGGCGGTTGATTAGTTTCGGCAACGAGTCGACGTATGTCGATTTCAGCTTGGCGATTTCGCGGTACTCGATAATCTTTGCCGGCAATGGGTGCTGTGCCGCCAGGTCTTCCAGGATGTCGACCGCCGTGGAACGCACTCGTCCACGCCCCCGCCGCATCGGCGCCTGCAGGTTCAGCTTGTCAAAGAGAATTTCCGCAAGCTGCGTCGGCGAATTGACGTTGAATTCGTTGCCCACGAGTTCCCAGATTTCCTTCTCTAGCCGCCGTACTTCCTTTTCCATCGCCAGAGACATTGCGTCAAGCGCTTTCGGATCCACACGAATGCCGGCGCGCTCGATATCCGCCAGCACCGCAGCGAGGGGCAAATCAATCGTTTCGTAGACGCTTTGCAGCGCCTGCGGATCGATTTGCGCACGCAACGCAGGCGCCAACCGCTGCAGATAATCCGCTCGCTCGCCGGGTGCGCCGCTGAGCATGGCGTTGAACTGGCGCATCACCACATCGGCGAAATTGTGGTTAGCCGTCGTCGGCCGTAGCAAATACGAATAAATCTGCGTAGCGTGCTCGATGTTTGCCGCTTTGCCGCCGAGAATCTGCATCAATTTCGCGTCGTGCACAATCTTCGGTCGCTTGGCATCCGCGAGAAATACGGACAACTCCCGCAGCGCATCGCCGCTTTCATCGATCCATGCGGAGCGGCCCTCGCCGGCCTTCGACGAAACTTCGATCGATGCAACGCGCGTGCCGAAACCCTCGGCCTCGCGTTCGCCGGTTTCCAAATTCAGCCACACAGATAAAGCCGGTCCCGAAGGAACGCCTTTCAAGTATTCGCGAAACTCTGCAACCGAGCCGAATTGTGCATAGTCCGTCTGGACCACCGGCACCGCACTCGCTACGGCGGAAGCGGCTACCACTTCCGATCCCAACTCGCGCAACAGGGAATTGAATCCCAGTTCGCGATACAGTGCCGATAGCGCAGCGAAATCGGGCTCCCGCCGCTCTAAGCCCGGCAAATCTAATTCGACCGGCACTTGTGTGGCCAGCGTCGCGAGCTGCTTGGACATCAATACTTGCTCGCGCTGCTGCTGCAGCGCCTCGCGATACCTCTTGTTCGAAACCTCCGCCGCATGGTCCAGGGCGTTTTCCACGCTCCCGTATTTCTGGATCAGCTCCGTCGCGCCTTTTTCGCCGATTCCTTTCGCCCCGGGAATGTTGTCGATCGTGTCGCCCATCAGGGACATCACGTCCACAACTTTCTCCGGCGGTACGCCGAGAATTTCCTTCACTTTTTCCGCGTCCACGATTACATCGTTCTTCGCACCGCCGGTTCCGGCGCGCAACACGCGCACGTTTCCGTCCACCAACTGCATCATGTCCTTGTCATTGGTGACCAGCAGCACGTCCAGGTTCTGTTTCGCGGCTTTCTGCGCCAGGCACCCGATAATGTCATCCGCTTCGTAGCCATCGAGTTCCAAAATCGGCAGCCGCATCGCTTCGCAGAGTCGACGCACATAAGGCAGCTGCAGCGACAGTTCGTCCGGCATCGGCTGGCGTTTCGCCTTATATTCCTCGAAGAGTTTGTCGCGGAACGTGGGCTGACGCGTATCAAACACGATCCCCACATACTCCGGCTTATAGTCGTTCAGCAGCCGCCGCAAAATTGTATTGAAAAGAAACGGAACCTTGGTCGGAATGCCGGAAGGCGCATTCATGCGGTTCATCGGCGCAAAAAATGCCCGGTACACATGCGCCATGGCATCCACAAGAAACAGTTTTTTGCGAGCCGCTGCGCCGGGCAGCGTCAGGTTTCGTTGCGATGAAGCCATCTCACCGAGTATAGCAAAGCGACTCGACAAGCCCCTTGCCGCAAAAAAAGAGGGGCGCGGGATGCGCCCCTCGAAACGACCAGCTCGTGATTAACGCTTACCGGCCGCTCGATGCGGCGGACGCGCTTTGCGGCTGCACCGTCAACAGAAAGCGTGTGCCTCCGTCAAGATGCACATTTTTGTCGCTTGAAGTCAGCACGGTTCCTTCACCGTTCCCGTTAGCGCTCAGCCGTACTCCCTCCAAGCCGTACACGCCGCGCGCATTGGCCGGCAGCGGGCCGGCATTATTGGATTCACTACCCGAACCGGGATTGGCATTGGCGCTCGGATACGTTTGCGTAGTCGGCGTCCCCTCAGGGCGCGCCCCGCGGCTGCCGGACATACTCGGATTATTACTCGGCGCTCCTGGCGCAGTCGTAGGTTGCGGCGCGTAGCCGAAGTTGGATGCCTCTCGCGACGGCGCCGCTACCGCTTGAATGACGACGTTATTCAGCGGCACTTCCTGCCCGCCTTTCAGCATTGCCTTATCAAATTGAATGCCCAGCATCGATTCTCCCTGGCCGTTCGAACGCGCGGAAGCCTTCGTAACATGTCCGATGAGCTTCGTCCCCTTCGGCAGGATCGCTCTGCCATCTGTGGATTTCACAGTCTCTACGGTATGCGCCGTGATTTGCTCACCAGGTTTTGCCTTCTTCGAGTCTACGGAAGAGTTGAGCGCGGCATTGATTACCGTGCCGCCGGCCAGTGATGCATCGCTGCTCGCGTTTTCCGAAGGTGTTGCAGACTGCGCCGCTGCGCTCGCGGCGCAAAACGTTGCAAGAACAAAGGCAACTGCAAAGGATTTCATGTAGCCTCCTAGGCAAGTTTAGAAACGAGGCTGGAATTTGGCTGAAGCTTTTGGGGCGTACGCCAGGACTAAGGGTTGGGCGGGATGTCGTTCAGATCGATTTGCGTTGCGTCAAGTTCCGCATTCGGCGGCGGCTGCACGACCAGAAGCAAGCGCGTGCCGCTCTCCAGGCGCATTTGCTTTTTCGCCGAAAGTAAAACCGTGCCGTGCGACCCTTCCGACGTAGGCGTGTACACCTTCACATCCGGCCGCCCGAAAGCGCCCTTGCTTTCCGGAGTAAACATCCCATCGGAATTAAGCTCGCCTTCTGCGGCGGGCGCGGCAAACAGCGGCGGGCGCAATCCGCGCCGCGGAGCTTCATAAGTCGCGCCGGACACGATCAGTGAGTCATTTGCCGCGGCCGTCGATGCCGGCTCTACTCCTTCGATTCCAGACTCAACCGGCGCATTCAACGCCGCAGAAGTTGAATCCTTACTGCTGCGTTCGGCGTCCGAAAGCGGCGCCACCGTGCCCACCGCCAGCGCCTGAATTCCCGCATTCAAAATCACTTCCTGCCCGTCCTTTAGCAACGCCTTATCAAATTGTATAAACAGTGCCGACCCGGCGCGTCCATGCCCGCCGGAGGTCGCCCGCACAATGTGCCCCATAACCTTCGTACCCTTAGGGAACACCACGCTACGCTGGTAGCTAACATCTTCCGCTACTTCCGCCGTCACCACGTCTCCTGGCCGCGCCTTTCTTGTGTCGAGTTCACCTGTGAGGATCGCGTTGAAAGCCGTTCCTACGCACAACGGCACCATGACCGGAGCGGGAGGCGTTTGCTCCTTTACGGCCTTCTTGGCCCTCAAGTCCAAATCAGGTCCCTGTGCTGCCGCGCCCGCCTTCGGAATTAGGAGCGCGCCAGCCATCGCGAAAACCGCTAAGAGCTTTTTCATGACGCGTTCTCCTCTCTGCCAATGCCGAATGTCGATAAAAGCATACAAGACTGGCAGAGGAAGGAGGTGCAAGACGCCAGCCAAACCTAAGTCTAGGTTTTATCGGCATTTACAGACGGGAGGTCCCCGCAACCACTATCCAAAATGAGGTCATAGTACTTCAAATATGCAACGCCGCGCCCGCGCAAGATTCTCTTCTAAATGGTTGCTGGTATTAGCCCTTAGACCGCGCTCTCAAACAATACCCAACGGCTTCGCAACTTCCGCGAGGGTGTCCGCCGCTTTCAAGAGCTGCTCCCGTTTGTGCGTGGCGCTCACAATGGCACGGAGCCGTGCCTTCCCCTCCGCGACAGTGGGGTACCCTACTGCGGGCGCATACACGCCCGCGTCAAAAAGCTTCTTGGAAAACTCGAACGCTTTGGCTGCGTCCCCTACATGGATGGGAATGATCGGCGTCTCGCTCGCCTTGAATTGAAATCCCCGCTTCTTCAGCTCGCGTTTGAAAAATTTCGTGTTCGCCCACAATTTCTTCACCAGCCGCTCGCCCTCCGGCGAATCCAGCAACGTAAAGGCCGCCTGACAAGCCGCCGCCGTGGCCGGTGGGTGCGAAGTAGAAAACAAAAACGGACGCGCCCGCAAATACAAAAACTCAATCAAATCACGCGAGCCGCAAACGTACCCACCCATCGAGCCAATCGCCTTGCTCAGCGTGCCCACCTGAATGTGGACTCGCCCATGGCAATTCAAATGGTCAATCGTGCCGCGCCCATTGCGCCCCAGCACACCCGAAGCATGCGCGTCATCCACCATCATGATGCAGTCGTACTTTTCCGCCAGGTCGCACAGTGCCGGCAACGGCGCGATGTCGCCATCCATCGAGAAAACGCCGTCCGTGATAATCAGCTTGTGCCCGTTCCAGCTCGCATTTTCCTGCAAGATGCGTTCGCAATCCGCCACGTCCTTATGCTTGAAAACCTTGATCGTCGCTTTCGAAAGCCGCGCGCCATCAATAATCGACGCATGATTCAGTTCATCCGAAACAATCAAGTCTTCTTTGCCCAGCACTGCCGAAACGGTGCCCGCATTCGCCGTGAATCCCGACTGAAACACCACGCAAGCTTCCACATTCTTGAAGCGCGCAATCTGCTCTTCCAACTCCATGTGGATTTTCATTGTCCCGGCAATCGTTCGAACTGCCCCCGCGCCCACTCCGTACTTCCGCACCGCCTCAATCGCTGCTTTGCGCAGCGTCTTATGCGTGGTCAGTCCCAAATAATTGTTCGAAGCCAGGTTGATGACTTCGCGTCCATCAATCACGCAAACTGGCTTCTGCTCCCCTTCCACCACGCGCAGCTTCGGCGCCGTCCCCTTAGCCCGCAATTCCCCCAACTGCTCGCTAACGTATTGCAACGGATTCTGCCCAACCCTCTGCGTCGCCGTCTCTGACATTTTTCCCTCCTCGTATAACGTCGGCAAGCCTCCACCGTTCGCATCACCGTCCAATGCTGAGAGCAGCGAAGCACGACAATGGGACATCAGGCTGGGAAACTCAACAAAACGGGCCCGTACTCTTAAGCTCTTAGATTCTTAAACTCTTCAACTCCGGACCCCATCCGGATACATCAAAATCTTCCCTGCTAACCCACCCTGCAGCAGCGCAAACGCATTCTCAAACTTCTCCATCGGCGTGCGCTCCCCAAATAGCGGCTCCAAATTCAGCCGCCCCGCCTTCAGCAGCGCCGTCATCTGCACCCAAGTGCCATACATTCGCCGCCCATAAATTCCCTGCACCGTTGCGCCCTTAAAAATCACGTCATTCACCAAATCCAGCGGTACCGATTCCGTCGGAATCCCCAGCAGCGACGCTCGCCCTCCTGCCCGCAGCGCCCGAAATCCCTGCTGAATCGCCGCCGGATTGCCAGACATCTCCAGCAACACATCCACGCCCGTACCGCTCGTTTCCGCCTTGATCCGCGCCACCGAATCCGTCTCCGCCGGATTCACCACCACGTCCGCGCCCATCTTCTTCGCCATGGCCCGCCGCTGCTCGTTCGTCTCGGTCGCAAACACCGTCGAGCTCCCGCAAGCCTTTGCTACCGCGATCGCCATCAACCCAATCGGCCCGCAACCCGTCACCAGCACGGTCCGCCCTGCAATCTCGCCCGCCAACACCGTGTGCACCGCGTTCCCCAGCGGATCGAGGATCGCGCCGTAATGCTCCGGAATCGCCGGATCCAGCTTCCAAATATTCGACGCCGGAATCTTCACGAACTCCGCAAACGCTCCGTCCTGATCAATCCCGATGATCCGCAAATTCTGGCAGATGTGCGCTTCGCCCAGCCGGCACTGGTGGCAGTGCCCGCAATTGACATGCATCTCCGCGCTGACAAAATCGCCCGCCTTCACCGCCGTGACTTCGTCGCCCGCGCGCTCCACCACGCCGCAAAACTCATGCCCCAGCGTCACTGGTGGCTTGATGCGCCCCTGCGACCAGCGGTCCCACCCATAAATGTGCAGATCCGTTCCGCAAATCGAAGCCGTGCGCACGCGCACCAACACGTCCGTAGTTCCGATCGAAGGCACCGGAGCATTTTCAAACGAAAGCCCCCGCGCAGGCTGCATCTTGCGCAAAGCTTTCATCGTGGCGGGCATTAAAAGCGGCTCCTGGTAGACCAATCGCGATGTTAGCACACCGCCCCACGGGGGTAGGGGCGCAGCATGCTGCGCCCCATCTCGCCAAGATGTAATCCAGAAGCCGCAAGCGTGTGTTTCGGCGAAAGCAGCTAAAGCGAAGCAAGATTCTTCAGATCCGTCGTCGTTTATTTCACGCGTTCCACAACCCCAATTTTCTCCAAAGCTTGCAAATATTCAGCCACCATCTCGAACGAGACGGGCCCATACTCCGCCGAAACGACATCCCGAATCTCCTGCGCCTTCCGCTTTCCATCCGCGAAATTCAGCACTTCATACGCGTACTCTTCTCCGCCGCCCCATAGTCCTTCATAACTCAGCAGCTTCGGCGTCGCCACGCCGGCAGTTTTCGCGTGCTCCGCAAAATAGTCGTAACCAGAAACTACCAGCGGCCCCTTCGGCTCCGCTTTCCGTTTGTAAACCACTGCGTGTTCCGGCACTCGGCCCGGCGGCCCCTCGCACCCAACTCCCATGTCCGTAATCACGCTTGCCAGGGATTGGCCCGTGAACTTCTTCGTTGAATCTGCGGCCGCCTTTTCGTATGCAAGTCGCTCGTCATGATCGAGACAAATGTTGTCTAACCCCAACTTCCACACCCGCGAATCCGCTTGCGCCTTCCGCAGCTCGTATCCCTGCAAAATCGCCGTTCTCAGCCACACTTCTTCCGGCCCAAGCCATGCCAGAAAATATCCGCTCGCCGCTCCGATAAACGCCGTCCTCTTCAGCTTCGTCGGATCGATGTTCGCCGCCGAATCAAAATTCGTATGAATGTACCGGTCCGGCCAATCATTCAGATAGATCGCCGGTATCCCGAACGAAGAATCCTGATAAACATCGTGATCGCTTCCCATGGTGGAAGCGCTGAATTGCGCTTGCAGCGGCTCCTTCCCGCCCTCCGGGGCAACGAGGGGGTATTCTGCGCTCCCCGTTGCGGCAAATTTGTACGATTCCTGGTTCACAAAATCGGCGAACGCCCAAGCCACGTCATGCACAAAGCTCGGCAAGCTCCTCGGCCCTTGTGTCACGTGGAACACTGCCTTT
>DATBYP010000288.1:0-9744 GCA_036513675.1 Candidatus Acidiferrum sp. | reverse complement strand
TCGCCGGCTCCCCCGCGTCTACCTCCCGATGCCATTCTTATTTTTTTGGCTCCGCTAACGATTGCACCCAACTGTTAATAATATCGATGGGCAGCGGAAACACAATGGTTGTGTTCTTCTCAACACCTATCTCGGTAAGAGTCTGCAGGTAGCGGAGCTGGATGGCGGAGCGTTGCGTCTCAAGAACCTTGGCGGCTTCGGCCAGTTTTGCGGAGGCTTGGAACTCGCCATCCGCGTGAATAATTTTTGCGCGGCGCTCACGTTCGGCTTCGGCCTGGCGGGCGATGGCGCGCTGCATCTGCTCGGGGATGTCGACCTGCTTCACTTCGACTTTGCTGACCTTGATGCCCCACGGCTCGGTTTCCGTGTCGAGAATGACTTGCAGCTTGGCGTTGACCTTATCGCGTTGCGCGAGGATCTCGTCCAGTTCGAACTGGCCGACGACACTGCGGATGGTGGTCTGCGCAAGCTGCGATGTGGCGTACTGATAATTTTGTACCTGAGAGAGAGCGAGATTTGCATCCACGATGCGGAAATAGCAGACCGCGTTCACTTTCACCGAGATGTTGTCGCGTGTGATGATGTCCTGCGGCGGGACGTCCAGCGTTTCGATGCGCATGCTCATGCGCGTGAGCGTTTCGATGGGCCAGAAGACGAGGTTCAGCCCGGCGCCCTTAGCGTGCGGCAACATGCGTCCGAGCCGGAGGACCACGCCGCGCTCCCATTCCTTAATGATGTAGAGGGAGTTCCAGAACCAAATGAGCACGAAGCCGACGACGACGAGCGTCCCTATGCTGAAGGTCTCGAACATGTGTGTCCTCCTAATTCCAGGCAACTCAATCTAACGCATTGTTCTTATTTGGCCTTGAAAATCGCAATGCACGATGGCGCGCCGCTATGCGACCGGTTCTACGTAAAGTTTCAGGCCGTCGATTTTTACCACGCGGACGGGCTTGCCTTCGGGCACCGGCTGATTGGATATGGCGCGCCAGAGTTCGCCATGAACGCGAATCATGCCTTCCGCGCCCCCGGGAAGCGGCGTGACAACGGTCCCCTGCGCACCAATCATTTCTTCGGGTCCGGTTTGTGGTTTCCAGGCGCGGGAACGCAGGACAAGGCGCATCAGCAAAACGGTGAGTGCAGCGAAAGGCAGCGTGACGGCCAGGGCGACCCCGAGGCTTACGCCACCGGCCGTTAGTGGCGAGCGAATCAGGAACATGGCGCCGAGGAGCATGGAGACGATGCCACCAGCAGCAAGCACGCCGTGACTAGTGAATTTGGCTTCGAGAATAAAAAGCGCGAGGGCAAGGAGAATTAAGAATACGCCGGCAAGATTTACGGGAAGAAGGTGCATCGCGTACAGCGCGAGAACCATGCAAATGCTGCCGACCACGCCAGGAGCGACTACGCCGGGATGCGTAAATTCGGTGTAGAGGCCGAGGACGCCAAGGATCAGAAGGATGAAAAAGATGTCCGGCTCAACAATGCGTGCGAGAAATTTTTGGCGCCCGGACAATTCAAAAGGCGCGAGCCTGGCGTTGGACAGCGAAAGCTTTGTCTTGCTGCCATCAAAGCGCGTAATCTGATGCCCATCCAACTGGCGCAGCAGATCGTCCGTGGTAGGCGCAACGATATCGATGAGCTTGCCCTCCAGGGCCTCTTTGTCGGTAAATGCTTTGGCATCGGTGACGGCAGTTTCCGCTAGCGTGGTGTTGCGCCCGCGTTTTTCCGTGTAGCTGCGCAAGAAGGCCAAGGCATCGTTGAGAATTTTCCGCTTCATGGTTTCGTCGACTTGCAATTGCCACCCGCCGATGGCGATGACCGGCGAAGCAGCTCCGGTGTGCGTACCCGGAGCCATGGCGGCAATATCCGCGGCGAGAAGAATGAAAAAGCCAGCGGAAGCGCCGCGAGCACCAGTGGGCGCGACGTACACCGCGACGGGAACGCGCGACGCCAATATGTGCTTGATGATTTCTTGCATGGAGTCGCTCAGACCGCCCGGCGTGTCCATGGTGATAAGAACCAAGGCAGCCCCGCGGCGCTCGGCGTCCGCGAGGCCCTCATCGATATAGGTCGCGAGGATGGGTTCGACAACGCCATGCAGATTCAAGTCGAGGACGACGGGATTGGACGCATGCTCGACAGCGGAGGCGGACGAAAAAAGGGAAAACAGTGCAAGGCTGCACAGGCCGGCAAAGAGAATTCTGCGCGGCGCAAACCAATCGCAAGCAAGGAGACCGCGGCGTGGCTTCATTGTGCGCCTCCACTGGGCTTGGAGTTTTGGAGATGCTCCAGCAATTGTTTGGCTTCGGAGTAGTTGGGCGCGAGTTTCAGGGCACGCTGCACCTCGGCACGCGCCAGATCGGGTTTTTTCTGCTCGAGGTAGATGCGGGCGAGCATGGTGCGAACAAGGGCGGAGTCGCGAGCGTCGAGCGACGCCTGGAACTCCTTCACGGCAATATCGAGCTTGCCGCGCCGGTGATTAATTTCGCCGAGGCCACGGTGAGCGGCAGCGTTGGCCGGCTCGGTACGCAAAACGCCGCGGAATTCGTTTTCGGCCGAATCGAGGCGACCTGCGGCCAGCTCCAGGCGGCCATGGCGAATGTGTGACGCTGCGCTATCGACCGAGCCGCCGGAAGCAGGGGAATTCGCCGCGCTACCTGACGCGGCACTCTCGAGGCGCAGCGCGGTGGTGTCCAATTCGGCGCGGATGCGCGCAAGACGGAAGGTTGCATCCGGTTTCGCATCCACACGCGCGGATTGCAGAGCGTTGGGGCCGAGTGCTTCGGCAGCGGCTTCCCGCTCCTGGTCAGCCTCGCTTTTCCTTCCCGCTTTCTCCAGCGATTGCACGAGCAGCGCGCGGTCTTCGGGATTTTCTGGTTTGCGCTCGGAGGCTTCCCGGAAAGCGACAGCAGCCGCAGGGAAATCGCCGGACTGCAAAGCAAGCAAGCCGAGGTTAAAAGGATAGTCGTCCTCATCGGGATCGAGATCGGTGGCACGACGAAGGTCGGCCAGGGCCTCGGCGATTTTGCCGCGGCGTGCGCGGGTAACCGCAAGGTTGTTCAAAATTTCGGGTAGGTCTCCGCCGGACGCGCCGGTTTGCCGCTCGCCCTTAGCATCGCCGCTCAAGGAAGTTTGCAGGGATGTGAACACATCTTCGGCTCGATCGGGCTGATTGAGTTGCAGGCGGCAGACGCCTATCGAGAACAGCGCTTCGACGTAGCGGTCATGAGCGGGCGGAATGTGCGTCAGGAATGAGAGCGCGGTGGTGCAGTCATTGCGCGTGAAATAGGTTTGGCCGAGGGCGAAATAGGGGTCGGGCCATGACGGCTCGAGGCGCGAAGCTTCGCGCAATTCACGGATGCGCGGCTCATCTTCATTGGCGAGGAGGCCGCGAATATAGTGCTCGAAAGCATCGAGACGCAGGGGGCGCTGCGCCTTGGAGAACTCCGCCAGTGTGGGGCGGTATGTTTTGTCATTTTCGGAAAGCAGCCGCCAGACGAGCTTGGATTGCATCTCCATCAAGGAATCGAGTAGACCGGTTTCGCGTGCGGACGGAAGAAGCGTGAGGGGATCCGTGCGAAGGACGCGTGAATCAATGGTCAGAGTCTTGCCGTCGGAAGTGAACGATCCGAAGATGACGAAGTCGGCGTCGAGATCTTGCGCAACGCGCAACATGCTCGCACGGCTAAGCTTCGCGGAGAAAGGAAGCCCGTTGCGCTCGAGTTCGGTTGTGCGGCCGGCGTGGGAATAGACCTGCTGACCGCTGGCGGAGAGAGCCTGGATGGTGAGCTCTTCGAGGCCTTCGCCAAGCCAATCGAGACGCGGCGAAGCGCCGGCGTTTTCAAAGGGGAAGATGAGGTAGACGCCGGACTGGGCTGAACCGTTCGTGCGCGCCGCAGGTTGTTGGGCTTTGAGAGACGCAGCGACGCACATTAGGGCGCACGAAATAAGCGCAGCGCGGCCGATGAAACGATACTGGGACATGGTCCTTACGCATTGTAACAGACGTAAGCGAACTAGTACTTACATGCGTGGAGAGTGCGACGAATGGTAAACGTGATTGCTAAAGCTTTACGGTTGCGCGGACTCAACCGGCTTTGGAGCTAGAAGATCGATGACCACCGGGTCGGTTAGTAGGGCGGCGAAGGCCGGGTCTTTCTTCACCTCGTTGATCTGGGCGTAGCCTTCCTCCTTAGACTTACGGAGGTAGAGGATGGCTCGTTCGAGATTGCCGGCTTCGGCGAAGGATTTCGCGAGGAGGAAATAGAAGCGGCCGCGGTCCGGCACGGAACGATCTTGAAGAATGGAACCAGTGCGTGAAGAACCGCGCTCGAAGAATTGCGGGTCCTTCGCTAAAGCGGTGCGGAAGGCGACGATAGAATCATCATACTTGCCCTGGCTGAAGTAGGCATAGCCGAGATTGCTGTACAGCACGGGCATATCGTCGCGCATCTTGATCGCCTTCTGATAGGCGCGAACAGCTTTGCCGTATTTCTTGCGCTGATACCAGATAGTGCCGATGTTGTTTTCGGCATCGGCGTATTGCGGGTTGGCCTTCACGGCCCGCTCGTAATATTTCAGCGCGGCTGCCAAAGCGGTTTGCTGGTGCAGCGCGATGCCAAGCTTATTGAGGTAAACGGCGTTATGAGGGTTTTGCGCGCTGAGTAATCGGTATTGCTCCGTGGCCTCGCGATACTGCTTGCGAGCCATGTACAGGTCTCCCATCTCTTCGCCGCTCAGTTGGCGATCGGCAGGGTTTGCTGCAGCGTTGGAAACCTGAGATTGCGTTTCCATCAGAGGAACGAATGATTCTTTGCGGGAATCGTCGCTGGTCTGGCCAATAGAGGGAAGGGTCAGGCAAACGAGGAGAAAACTAACGGGCAGCGCCACTCGAAGACGATTCATGGCGACTCTCCTTTTTCCCCGGCTGATAGCCTTAGTCCGGCTTCGATGTGTTGTCCGGTTTAGGCTTGTCGGAGTCCTTCTTCTTACCCCCAAAGATACCAAAAATCTTCTTCAGGGGGCTCTTTTTCTTTTCCTCTTCTTCCTTGTCCTTGGCTTCTTTAGCTTCGGGCATCTGCTGCCCTGGTTGGCCCTGTCCAGTGGCATATGGCGGACGATTCGGATCGTACGGAAGCGTCTTGGCGTTAGCGTCGGCGTCCTTGGGAGGCTCCTTCGGCTGACCCCCGCCAAAAACGTGAGACAACCAGGAACCAGCGGAGGTAAAGACGTTATGGCTGCCGTGAATCTCGCAATACTGCGTGGGAGCGGAGCCGGAGATGTAAACCTCTTGCCGCGTAGTGGGGCAATTCGAGGTAGCCAGCTGGAGTGATTCGGGATCGATAAGCACAGACTGCACGCCTTCGGGCGCGTCGAAATCTTTCACGTCGCGATAGCTGGGGAGCGCGGTGGCGTGGTTCATGAAATCGGCCCAGATAGGCGCGGCCGTGGAACCGCCGGGCAGGCCGAGGTCGCGATTATCGTCAAAGCCGATCCAAATGACGCAGACAAGATTGGAAGTGAAGCCGGCGAACCAACCATCGCGGGAGGTGCCGGTCTTTCCGGCGGCGGGTAAGGTAAAGCCGCGGGCACGCACGCCTGCGCCGGTGCCGCGATTCAAGACATCCTTTAGGACGCTAGTAACCAGATACGCGACGCGTGGGTCAAGCGCGGTGTGTGTTTGCGGCGTCACTTTCTCGAGGATCCCGCCATCGGCGCCGATGATGTTGCGAATGATCTGCGGCTCCGCGCGCGTGCCAATATTGGCAAACGTCGTGTAACCGGCGGCGACATCCACGGGCGTCATCTCGTACGCGCCAAGCGCCACCGCAGGAGTCGCACGGATATTATTGCCGAGGCCCATCTGACGCGCGATTTGCACAACGCGTCCGTAGCCGATCAGTTCGGCGACCTTTACAGTAGCGACGTTCAGCGAATTGGTAAGTGCATCGCGCGCCGTGACGCGGCCCATAAATCTTTCGCCGAAGTTGTTGGGCGTGTAATTCACGCCGTCGTATTCGAAAGTAGTGGGCTCATCATCGATGGTGGTGGCGGGCGTGACTACAGGCTGCACGCCGTCCACCGCGTTATCGAATGCAGCGGCGTAAACAAATGGCTTGAAGACGGAGCCAGGCTGGCGATGCGCGAGAGCGTGATTGAGCTGGCTCTGGCCATAGTCGCGCCCGCCGATCACCGCTTTAATTTCACCGGTACGCGGATCGAGAGCTACAAGGGCGGCTTGCGCCTGCGGAATCGGCTCGTTAGTGCCTTTCTTCGCTTGCTCCTTGCGCCACCGGTCATATTTTTTCGTCAGCAGCGTATCGACATTTTTCATCCCGGTTTCAACGGCAGCGGCGGCAGCCCGCTGCAGCGCGGGATCCAGCGTGGTGTAAACGCGAAAATTTTCGCTTAGAAGGTCGTTTTCCGAATACTTGTCGAGCAGATGGTCCTTGACCATATCAATAAAGTACGGAGCTTCGCTGCCGGAAACAGACGCGCGCACGATTTTTAGCTCCGCCTTCTTCGCTTCCTGCAAGTCCGGATCGTTGATGTACTTATTGTCGAGCATTTGCGTGAGCACGCGGTCGCGAGCTTGCAGGCCGCGCTCGGGATGGCGATCCGCGGACGAGTAGTAATTTGGCGCGCGAATGATGCCGGCGAGATAGGCGCATTCCGAAAGGGTGAGCTGGCGAAGGTCCTTGCCGAAGTACGCGACGCTGGCTTGCGAGAATCCGCGGATTCCGAAGCTGCCGCGATTGCCGAGGTAGACCTCATTAGCATACAGCTCGAAGATTTGCTGCTTGGTGAAACGCTGCTCGAGTTCGAGCGAAACCATGGCTTCGGCAACTTTGCGGCGGAACGTGCGCTCGTTGCTTAAGAAGAATGTGCGCGCCACTTGCATCGTAATAGTGCTGGCGCCTTGGAAATGACTGCTGGTGTGGCGCAAATCCGCCCAAGCCGCGCCGCCAATGCGCACGAAGTCGAAACCGCCATGCTCGAAGAAGCGCTTATCCTCCGCGGAGAGAATCGCGTGGACCAGCAGCGGGGGAAGATCGTCGTAGCGGACCGGGCGGCGTTTCTCACGCAAGCTGTCGAACAGATTAGTGATGAGCTCCGGCTCAATTTCGGCGTTGTCGACCGCGTTGCCGCCGCCGAGCGGGCGGATAGCGCGAATGGTCTTGCCCGTAAATTGCACGTCCAGCGCATTTCCGCCGACAAAGTAAGAGAGCTTGGAGGGGCGAATGTCCACTGAGTTTTGCTGCACCGTGTACTGGCCCAGGGCGTTGTCATCGGCCGCTGGGCGATACCCCGCGCGCTGCAAATAGCCGGTGAGCTCTTCCGGGCTAATGGATTCCCCAACGGAGATGTGCTCGGGAGCAGAGAAAATTTGCGTGGTGCTCTGTAAGACGTGGCCGGACAGGCGCGCATCGATCATCCGGGAATACTTTGAGTAGTAATATGTGAACAGGCCTACGCTCGTCAGAAAAATGGCGAAGGCCACGCCGAGAATCGTTAGACCGAGACCGGAGGTCCAGAAACCCTTCAGGATGCGAATACGCACACTTTAGCTCCCAGTGGCTGGCGTTCTATTGTCTCGCAACTGCGTACGGTAAGAAAGGCGAAGCAGAAGCTGCGAGTTGCGAAAAGAGCACACGACGGAGCGTGCGGAATGGATGGATGGCCGTGAGCCGGGCGGTAAGCGCACACTATATAAGGGACTTATTTTCGCTAGACGGCGTAAAGTGAAGTTCCATTTTATACACGAACAGATCGACGGGAACCGTATAATCCAAGGAAATTCTCACGACGGAGGGAGAGGCGAAGACCTTTATCTCTTCTTTCTGGATCGGAACGTCCAGATCCTGAGCTTCTTTAAAAATAATCTCGCGGATTTTTTCTTCGGTGTAGTGATTCACCACGGCAAAGCGGGCTTGCTCCTGCATTTTGTCGGAGAGCTGATATTCGGCGATGTAAGGCGGCAGAAGTCTGAAGGCCGCAAAGACGCCGAAGACGACAATCGCCATAAACGCAATCGCCTTGAACTTGCCTTCGCCACGTTGCGCCCGGATGCGACGCTTGCTGTCGATCTGGACCACCAGAATATCTCTCCAAAGGCCGACCGACCGCAACCGGTATGGCCAGCGAATTATTTTGGAACGGTTCGTATTTTTACGCTAACACTGGCTCAGACAGGGTGTCGAGCACGAGCGTTGGCACGTGTTCCGGCAGAGCAACAGGGCACTCGGGTCAGGGTTCGCTGAAGTTATGACGCGACGCACCTCAATAGGCGCGCGCAAAGATGGCCCGCTCCGCGGCAGGTTTGCCGCAGTAAACACAAACGCCGGGACCGCCGGATTGCTCGAGCGGAATGCACCGCATGGTGGCGCGGGTTTCTTCCTTGATTTTTGCTTCGCACTCCGCGCTGCCACACCAATAGGAAAAGGCGAAACCCGTTTCGACCCCTTTCTTGAGCTCGTCGTACGTCTTAGCGTCGTGCGTATTGGCTTTGCGGAACGCCAAAGCCTTGTCATGCAGCGATTGCTGAATTTCCGTCAGCAATCGGTCGACTGTCACAGGCAGATCAGCCAGCGAAGCGCTAATTTTTCCTTCCCGCCCGGGCCGGTCGCGTCGTGCAAGCACCGCAGCTTGCTTCGCGACGTCTTTCGGTCCGAGTTCGATGCGTAGTGGAACGCCGCGCATCTCCCAATCATTGAACTTCCAGCCGGGGCTCATCCCTTCGCGCTCGTCAAGCGTCACGCGAATATTTGCCTTCGCGAGTTCCGCTTTCAATTTTCGCGCGTTGTCCAGAACCAAAGACTTTTCTTCGTCGGTCTTGAAAATGGGAACGATCACCACCTGATAAGGCGCAAGTTTTGGCGGCAAGACCAGGCCCTGATCATCACCATGCACCATGATGATCGCGCCGATAACGCGCGTGGACAGGCCCCAGGACGTTGTCCAGCAATGCTGGAGTTGCCCGTTCTGGTCGAGGTAGCGCACCTCAAACGCCTGCGCGAAATTCTGCCCAAGAAAATGCGAAGTCCCGGACTGCAGCGCCTTGCCGTCGCCCATCATGGCTTCGATGGAGTAGGTAACGTCGGCGCCGGCGAATTTCTCCGCGTCGGATTTTTTGCCGGGAATCACCGGGATAGCCGCGTCGTTCACCGCAAAATCCGTATAGATGTCCAACATCTGGCGCGTTTCTGCTTCCGCTTCTTCGCGCGTGGCGTGCGCCGTGTGGCCCTCTTGCCAATAAAATTCCAGCGTGCGCAGGAAAAGCTTCGTCCGCAGCTCCCATCGCACCACGCTGTTCCACTGATTCATCAGCACCGGAAGATCACGGTAGGACTGAATCCACTTCGACCACATGTGCCCGATGATCGTTTCGGAAGTAGGCCGTATAACAAGCGGCTCGGCCAACTCCTCGCCACCTCCGACGGTGACTACCGCCAGCTCTGGCGAGAATCCCTCCACGTGGTGTTTTTCCTTATCAATAAAGCTGCGCGGGATCAGCAACGGAAAAGCAACGTTCTGATGCCCGGTCGCTTTAAATCGCCGATCAAGCGCCTGCTGAATATTTTCCCACAGCGCCCAGCCATAGGGACGCACAATCATGCACCCCCGTACCGGCGCGTAGTCGGCGAGCTGCGCTTTCAAGACCAATTGGTTGTACCACTCGGAAAAATCTTGCGAGCGGGTAGGGAGCTTTTCTTCAGCCATGCGGCGGTTTATCCAGTTTGG
>DATBYP010000287.1:0-3763 GCA_036513675.1 Candidatus Acidiferrum sp. | reverse complement strand
CCAAGCCGGCAGTTGAACTCGAGTACTTTCGGTCCGGAAGCCGTCAGCATCAAGCCAATGTAGAGAAACCCTTGGTAGAGAATTCCTTCGGCAGTCAACCCACGCAACGTAGGCTCAACAATCGAGTCTAGAACCTGATTTCGCAGCTTCGGCGGTAACAGCTCGTCTGTCGAATATGCGCCCATGCCGCCAGTGTTAGCGCCGCGGTTTCCGTCAAAGACGCGCTTGTGATCGCGTGTAGGAACCAGAGACGCATAGCGTTGGCCGTCCGTAACCACAATAAAAGAAAGCTCTTCCCCCTCAAGCGCCTCTTCTAGCAACAGCCGTTTTCCGCCAGCTCCTAGCTCGTCCGTCTCCATCACACGATGAATAAAATCCTCCGCGGAAGCCACGTCCTCCGCGACAAAGACGCCCTTTCCCGCGCACAGACCATCGGCCTTTATGACCACGGGCCAATCCACTTTTGAGAGCGCACCGACGGCTTCGCGCGCTGTATCAAACACCCCATACATTTGTGCCGTCGGAATGCCTTGGCGGCGCAGAAACTGCTTCGCAAAAACCTTGCTGCCTTCCAATTGCGCGGCTTGCTGCGAGGGTGCGACGATTGGCCAGCCGCGGCTCCGGAAGGCGTCGCCAATCCCATTCACCAACGGCAATTCCGGTCCAACAATGGTGAGATCCGGGCTTAACCGCTCGGCGAGGGCAACAAGTCCTGGAACATCTGCGGGATCGGCAGGCAGGCACTCCGCCTCCGCTTCGATCCCGCCATTCCCCGGCGCACACCAAATCTTATCGACTCGCGGGCTCTGCTTCAGCTTCCAAACGAGTGCGTGCTCGCGCCCTCCTCCACCGATAACCAAAACCCTCATCGATTCGCCTCTGCAGGATTCTTCCGAACGATAGAGCCACTCTCGTTTAGTGTCAACCTGGCGCAAGCCACCACGCCAAAGCGGCTCCGGCTTATAGCTAGTGTTTCGTATCGCTCAACCGTTACTTATTGCGGAAAGGCCCGGGAATAAACATTCGAGCGGCCACCTCTGCTCCTAAACTAAATGAACAGTTCCCTAGCCCCGGGCCAGGAGGGGTCGAGCCATGCTGATTCCTTTGCGCCACGAAAACATGGAAGGCCGCCGCTGGCCGGTCATTTCCATCGCCCTCATCGTCATTAATTTGGCCGCCTTTCTGGGAACCCATTGGCAAATCGAAGCGCAGAACCCCAGGCAGTCCGAGATTCGCGTGCACATTTTGCTTCTTGCCGCGATGCACCCGGAACTGAGCATGAATCCGGATGTTCAAGAATTCGTGACCAAATTTCGCGCCAAAAATCCAGCAATCTGGACAAAAGTTGCATCACAGACGCGCCAGCCCGAGGATCCTTGGGAAGCAAAAATGCGCCTGGTGGAAGACGCAGCGCAATTGCAGCGGGAAATGGATACGCTCGAGCAGGAATATGCCGACATCGAGCACGATTCGATTCTGGCGCACTACGCGTTTATTCCGGCTCACCCGCAGCCGATTGCGTACATCACCGCAAATTTTCTACATGGCGGCTGGATGCACATTATCGGCAACATGTGGTTTTTGTGGCTTGCCGGCGCCATTTTGGAAGATACATGGGGACGTATCATCTATCCCCTTTTCTACTTCCTATCCGGAGCAATGGCGCTGGAGTTCCATGCCTGGGCGAATCCCGGCAGCCTTGCCGCCACGCTCGGCGCATCCGGCGCTGTGGCCGCTTTGATGGGAGCGTTTTTGGTCCGCTATCCAAAGACAAAAATTGAAATGATTTGGCTTTTCGGTTTTGGCATCCGCTCGTACCGCTTTCATGCGCGGGCTTATTGGCTTCTTCCTCTATGGTTGTTTATGGAGCTATTTTCGGGAGCGATTTTTGGCGGTTCCTCTGGCGGAGTCGCACACTGGGCGCACGTGGGCGGCTTCCTCTTCGGCGCCGTGGCAGCGGTCGGGCTCAGCTACTCGGGCCTGGAGCATGTAGCGAATCAAGCGATCGAGGCGAAAGTCACCTGGACCGCCGAGCCTGCGATTGTGCAAGCCACGGAAAAAGTGGACCAGGGGAATTTGGACGAGGCTATCGCCATCCTGCAAACAAACATTGCGAGCGGTCCTGCATCGATTGATGCTTGCACGCTGTTGTCGCAGCTTTACTGGCGTAAAAACGACATCCCGAAATATCACGACACCGTGATCAAGCTCTGCCAGATGCATTTGAAGGCGCAAGATCTCGACGCCGCCTGGCAGGATTTTGGGGATTATCTGAATTCCGGCGGCGACCGCATGCCCGCTTCCACCTGGCTCGAGCTGTGCCGCTCCGCAGAGGGCCAGCAGAACTTCGAGCGTGCAGTTGAGGAATACGATAAGTTGGCGCGGGCCTATCCCAGCGAACGTCAATCTTTGTTGGCGCTGATGGCCGCGGGAAGGCTATCCCTCAAGAAGTTGAACCGGCCAGCGGAGGCACTGCGCTTCTACAAGGCCGCTGCGGATTCGCCGGTTCCGCACGTTGATTGGGACATGAACATTCAAGGTGGAGTAACGGAAGCACAAAAGGCGCTAACCTCAACCGAAGTCCCCGCCATCAAGGCGTGATCGCAGCTTTTCGCGAAGGCGCGCACCTGAATGGCGACAAACCTATTTAAGTGGAAGTAACGGTTAGTTATTTCTTGTTTGATTAGGCAGTGCTGGCGGCGCGAATCGGAATCGTTACGCTAGAAACGGCGTCCGAGGACGCAAGCATGTGGCACCGACCGTCGAAAATGCCCCCAGGATCGATCACCATGCACGGGGAGTGAACTTCCCCGGTAACCACGCCTTTAGCTTCAATCTCGACGCGGCCTTTCGCGAAAATTACGCCATCGAAGCGGCCGGAGATCACTACGCGGTTCCCTTCGATCTGCCCCTCAACTTTGGCGCCTTCTCCCAAAATAACCGTCTGCTCGGAGATTATGTTCCCTTTCACGTTGCCGTCAATGCGGAACGTGCCTGTGACGGTGAGGGTTCCCTCAAGAGTCACGCCTTGATCGATGAAGCCTGTCCACTCTTCGCCGCTCGCTCCGGCCTTTGCCGGACTAGGCCACTTCCACGCCATGGCAAAACCCCCAGAAAAGACTGCTTCCACTCTAGCGGCGTCCGCTGACAAGTCAACGCGACGTTGCGATGGAGTTGTCGAATCAGATGACAGCTGCGCCGTGCTGGATACAAACGCGGCGCTAGTGGGCAAACCAACCTATTTCATCAAACGATCGTACAAGCCCAGCAACTGAGCCTGTTCGTAGTATTCCAAGACAAGCTGGCCGGGCCGCACCTTGGTTTTCTCGCGCAGCATAACTTTCGTACCGAGGTGCCGCTGCAGCTCGTCAAGAGCAGCGCGAATATTTGCATCCTGAGGGACGCTCACCGCCACGCTGGCGGTGCGAGCGCGGCGTGCAGCCAATCGTTCGATCTGACGGACCGTCAGTCCACCACGCGAAGCCCGGTGCGCGTAGCGCATTCTGAGTTGTGGGTCAACGACGGCTAATAGAGCGCGGCCATGGCCGGCAGTGAGTTTACCTTCCTCAATCCATTCTTGAATCGTGGGCTCGAGCTTCAGAAGACGAACTGCATTAGCGACCGTCGTGCGATCCTTGCCCGTACGCTCCGCCACCGTTTCTTGCGTAAGCTGAAATTCCTGCATTAAGCGGTCGAACGCGCGAGCCGTTTCGATAGCGTTCAGGTCCTCGCGCTGGATGTTTTCCACCAAGGTCATTTCCAA
>DATBYP010000286.1:0-3921 GCA_036513675.1 Candidatus Acidiferrum sp. | reverse complement strand
AAAACAAAGGACTTTAACTACCTTCAGAATGAACACTTACGCAAAATCCGGGGGGAGGGGGCCGCGTCTCTCCAGCGACCGCTTGTTTTTGTCGGAGGTACCGCCTCAACCTATCCAATGCTCGCGTTGGCAGCATCTCACGCTCTGCGCTTTTGCGGGATGCTCCTGCCCGTTATATCCTCGGAGCCAGCCTGACCACGAGGTTCCCATGATTCATCGCTATTTCCGTGTCCTTCGATTTCTGGTCATTGTCGTAGCCGCGGCGTTCGTCGCGGCCCTCCCGAGTGCATCGCCTGCTCAGGATCGCGGCGACAATACGCTTCACAAACTCAACGAATCCATCGACACGCTGATCAAGAAAGTCTCACCCAGTGTCGTGCAGATATTGGTCACCGGCTACGGTCCCGTCGAAACCACCGAGCACGGCACCACAGCCCTGACGCTTGGCCGGCAGCGTGCCATCGGCTCCGGTTTCGTCATTGATCCCTCCGGATACATCCTCACGAACGCGCATGTCGTCGCCGGCGCACAGCGCGTGCAGGTGATCGTTCCCGAAGCGATGACGGGAGAAGGTCCGCCGCTACAGGCGATCCTCTCTACCCGCACCAACATCGTGCCCGCTCACGTGGTCGGGGTAGCGAAGGACATCGATTTGGCGGTTCTAAAAGCGGACAATGTGAAGCTTCCCGCGCTTTCTCTTGCCCCGTACCGCAATGTCCGCCAAGGCGAAATGGTGCTTGCCTTCGGCAGCCCACAGGGCTTGCGCAACACCGTCACGTTGGGCGTGGTCTCCTCCGTTGCGCGGCAGACCGATCCCGATTCTCCGATGGTCTATATCCAAACGGACGCGCCCATTAATCCGGGAAATTCTGGCGGACCACTAGTGAATGTCGATGGCGAAGTCATTGGCATCAACACCTTTATAATCACGCAATCCGGCGGAAACGAAGGAATTGGCTTCGCCATTCCCAGCAGCGTCGTCAATGTCGCATATCAGCAGCTTCGGAAATTTGGTCACCTTCATCAGACGCAAATTGGAATTGGTATGCAGACGATTTCTCCCGTGCTCGCCGCTGCCCTAAACCTTCCGCGAAGTTACGGCGTAATTGTTTCCGATGTTCTACCCAATAGCCCCGCAATGGTCGCTGGACTGCGCATTGGAGACGTGCTGCTGACTGTCGATGGCCGGATGGCAGACAGCGTCCCCTATGTTTCGTTCCGCTTGATGTCGGTGGATTCCGGCGCCAAAGTTCACCTCGAAGTGTTGCGCAACAAGGAGCGCCTTGCGTTTGATGTTTCCGTCACCCAGGCTCCGCACGAAATGGATCAGGTCACTTCGCTCGCAGACCCCGAGAAAAATCTGGTGCGTCCGCTGGGCATCATAGGCGTCGAAATCGACTCCAAAATCGCCGCAATGGTAGAGGACCTTCGCGATCCGTTTGGGATCATTGTCGTAGCTCGTGCTTCAGAGGTTGGCGCAGATATCCCGCTCACAGTCGCTGACGTGATCCGCACTCTGAATGGCCAGCCCATGACCACGCTCGATCGTCTCCGGTCCGCACTAAGCGCATTACAGCCCGGAGCGCCCATCGTGCTGCAAATTCAGCGCGACCAGCGTCTTCTCTACGTGTCCTTCACGCTAGACCAGCTATGACGCTATTTCGCAGCTTCACTGCGGGGGCGCAGCCAGAAGATTAGGAGATCACCATCCAGCCCCTTCGTCTCAATCCGATCCTCAACACCGATAGCTACAAACTCACCCACTGGTGGCAATACCCCCCCAACACGCGTTTCATCTATTCCTACGTTTGCTCGCGCGGCGGTTTTTTCGATCACTCGGAAGTGGCCGGGCTGCAATACATCGTGAAAGCGAACTTTGCGGGAAAGGTCTTCACGGCCGAGGACATCGAAGAAGCGCGGCAATTCGCGGATAAACATTTTTCTGGAAATCCCAAGTGCTTCAACTATGCCGGCTGGAAAAGTCTGCACGCAAAATACGGTGGAATCTTGCCGCTGCGAATTAAGGCCGTCAAGGAAGGCTCGTTGGTTGCCGCGCAGAATGCCATCATCACCGTCGAAAACACCGACCCGGAATTTTATTGGCTGACGAATTGGGCGGAAACGGTCTTGCTTCAGGTCTGGTACCCGATCACGGTGGGAACGCTCAGCCGCGCCATAAAGCAGGCTATCGGCGAAGCATTGGTGCGCACCGGCGACCCGTCTCTTTTGCCCTACAAGCTTCACGATTTTGGGTTCCGCGGCGTAAGCAGCCGCGAATCCGCAGCCATCGGCGGTGCGGCGCATCTATTCAATTTCCTGGGCACCGACAATCTCGCGGCCATCGAGCTTTTGCAGCAGTACTACCACGCGGATATGCCGGGTATCAGCATTCCGGCCTCCGAACATTCCACCATGACAGCGTGGGGCAAGGAGCATGAGGTCGATGCCTTTGAAAATGTTCTAAACAACGTCCCAGAAGGGATAGTCGCCTGCGTCAGCGATTCCTATGACATCTACAACGCAGTCCGCAATTTATGGGGCGGCAAGCTGCGCGACAAAGTGCTGCATCGTAAAGGCACGCTGGTGATTCGCCCGGACAGCGGCGACGCTGTTGCTGTCCTCGAAGAAGTCTTCAATATTGCCGCCGAGAGGTTCGGGCACGAAGTCAACCGCAAAGGCTGGAAGGTGATCTCGCCGCAAGTCCGCTTCATCCAGGGCGACGGTGTGAATTACCACACCATCCAAAATATGATTTTCCAACTTACTCGCAAGGGCTGGTCCATGGACAACTGGAGCTTTGGCATGGGCGGCGCGCTCCTCCAACAAATCAATCGCGACACGCTGCGTTTCGCGCTGAAATGCTCCGCGATCGACGTCAATGGAAAATGGCACGACGTATATAAGCAGCCGATAACCGATCCCGGCAAGGATTCCCGCGCGGGGCGATTCATCTTGCTCAAGGAAGGCCAGGAATTCGTCACCGCGAAAGTTGATGGCCCCATTCCCGCCGGCGCGGACGACCAACTGGAAACTGTGCTGGAAAATGGCGTACTCCGCCGTGACCAAACGCTGCAGGACATTCGCGCTATCGCGGCAAGCTACGACACGTACGAGAAAAAAAAGCCACACGCTTGAGGGGACCGATGCGTTCGCTGAACTTACCTTAGCCAGACCTTTGGCTCGACGGACATGCCGAGAAGGGGCCGGACAGCAGGGACCCAGTATCAACGCAATGCGTCGCGAATTGCCTAGAGTCCGGAGTAGGTTTGGCGGCGGAGAAATTGTCCTGAGCCAGGTCGGCCGACGAATTTTCCGGAGTCGATGACCGTGCGCCCGCGAGAGAGAACCGTGCGTGCGGCACCTTTAGTGCGGATACCTTCAAACATCGAATAATCCACGCGCATGTGGTGCGTTTTCGCACTGATGGTCTCTTCCTGATTAGGATTGAAGATGACGAGGTCAGCATCCGAGCCTACGGCGATAGTGCCCTTGCGGGGGTAGAGGCCGAAAAGTTTTGCAGGAGCGGTCGCGACGATTTCGACAAATCGGTTGGCGCTAAAGCGCTTCCCGTGTACGCCGCCGGTGTATATGAGACTCAGCCGGTGTTCAATACCCGGGCCGCCGTTGGGAATCTTGGTGAAATCGTCTTTGCCCAACTCCTTTTGTTCCTTGAAGCAAAACGGGCAGTGATCGGTAGACACGACTTGCAGAGTGTCGCGGGTGAGACCCTGCCAAAGTTTCTCCTGGTGCCATTTTTCGCGGAGCGGAGGCGTGAAGACGTATTTCGCCCCCTCAAAACCGGGCGCGTCCATATTTTCAAGCGAGAGATAAAGATATTGCGGACAAGTTTCCGCGTACGCCGGCAAGCCGCGGTCGCGTGCTTCGCGAACTTTCTCCAGTGCCTCATTGCAGGAAAGATGC
>DATBYP010000285.1:0-12354 GCA_036513675.1 Candidatus Acidiferrum sp. | reverse complement strand
CGTTGAAGAAGGCGACCGAGCTCGATCCTAAGAGCGCGCAGGCATGGTATCTGCTGGGCGCCGCGTTGGTGGGCTCGATGGATTACAAACAGGTCGGCAGCAAGCTGGAAGTTCAAGTGCAGCCTGGCACTGTGGAGGCGTACCAGAGAGCGTTGGAGCTGGATCCCAACGGTCCTTACGGGCAACAAGCCAAGCAAGGGCTGGAAGCCCTGCAGCAGATCGCTCCCGGTATCGATACGAAAACGAAAAGGAAAAAGTCCTAAACACATCCCGCATCTGGCGCGGTCTAACAATAGCCAACGGCGCGCGTTAGGCCGCTGGGATGCTATTACCAAACCTAGTATTCCATACCTAGTTTTTAAATTTGCCGGCCCTCCGCTTGGCCTATACTCATTGAAACTCGCCGCAGCCTCAGATAAAGTCTAGTGATGGGTTGTCCTAGTAGGACCTCTGCGCCATCTAAGGTAGGGGTGTCCGGCACAGATGAAAGCCCTTTGGAAACCCCTGGTGCATAAGATCAGCCGATTCCCAGCCGGCCGCAATGGAGGCAACGATGAGGATTGGGAGGGATGCAAAGCCTTCCGGGCTCAAGTCAAAGGTGTGTTTTCTAGCTCTTCTGGCAATTGTGGCTGTTAGCGGTTCGTATCGTCTTATTGCGCAGTCTGACTCAAGCAAATCGAGCAGAATGGGGTTCCCTCAGGATTGGAGTCACAACCACGTCGTTTTTAGCAACCCATCTAACCTGCAATCTCTTGATTCGATACGTCAAGATCCTCGTTTGCTACATCAACTGTTAAAGCGCAACACCTTGGGACTTAATCGAAGTCCCCAGGGGCAGGCCCTCGAACCGCAAGATCTCTCTCAAGCCAACGACTTCTCTCAAGATCAGGATCTAGCCCGCCTTGAACAGCTTGACGCGGAGCGGCCTAGAAACGGGAAGCATATCGATTGGAGCGTGACGTTGGGTGCCGCAGGTAGCCGTGTGAGCAGAGGTATGTACCCCGCTAAATATTCTTTTGATACCACACTGCCGCCAGATTGTGTCAACGACTTCGCCGTCTTCACGACTTCCCTTGCCGGCTCCGCAACCCAGGCAACTCTTGTTGCGTACAACCAGCTCTATAGTGCGCAGGGTGTCCCTGGCGGCTTGTGCAATCAGAACGGACCTTCGGTGAAATGGGCTTACAACACGGGGGGCGCGATCCAAAATTCGCCTGTGCTTTCCGAGGATGGCACGAAGATAGCCTGGGTGGAATCGACGACCGCCGGTATTCTGCACGTGCTCACGATCGGTACGACTGGCCTGAACGGTGCGTCAGTCACCGCGCCGGCCGTTCCTGGTACCGGAAATAATGCCGTGTTGGCCACCGTAAATCTAAGGCTCGGCACGCCTGCGGATGGGTCTTCCGTGTACCCGGATTATACGCACGATGTCGGCTACACCGGCGACAACAGGGGCTTCTTGCACAAGATCACGGGGCTGTTTAAGGGCACTCCTGCCGAAGTACGCACCGGAGGTTGGCCTATTCGCGTGTTTGTGAACGCGCATCTCAGGAGTCCGGTGATCGATCTTGTCACCAACAATATTTTCATGACCGATACTCTCGGGCATCTCCTTTATGTCCGCGAAGTCGGGAGCACCAGCGGGATTTGCGCGACAGCAGCTCCTCCATGTCTTGGCTCAACGTTTATTACGTTGCCTTCGGGAGCCGCTTTTGCTGACCCGCCCATCGTGGACTCCAGTACCGGCAGGGTTTTTGCAGCGACGGCTAATGCGGACGGAACGAACTCTCAGATTCTGCAGACCGACACAGCGCTGGGGAGTTTGGTCACCGTAAACGTCGGGGCTGCGGATGCGCCCCGTCCCCTGCACAATGGAATGTTTGATAACAATTATTTCAACAGCCCGAGCACCGGTTTTTACTACGTTTGTGGAAAGAACGCTGCCCGCAGGCCAACGCTGTACAGAATCGGATTCAATGCATCGGGCGTAATGAACCCAGCTCCTGACGCCGCCACTATCGCATTAGCAAGGGGACTTGGGGAATGCTCTCCAGCCACAGAATTTTTTAATACTGGTTCTGTCCCGCAAAAAGATTGGTATTTTGTAAGCGTGAGTAGCAACTGCGGCGCAGTGGGCGGCGGGAACGGCGGCTGTATTATGTCCTTCGATATCACAGCCGGAATGCCCGTCGCGGCTTCTCATGTGGCGCGGGAAACAACCGGAACCAGCGGCATTGTGGTAGACAATATCAGTCAAGCGGCCCAGGCATCTAGTATCTACTTCTCGACCATAGGCAACGCACTCTGCGGAGATGGAATTGCCACAGGCGGCTGTGCCGTGAAACTTACCCAAGCGGGCTTGCAGTAGATTGAGGTGACGATGGATACAACTAAGAACAAGACGCAAGGAAGAGAGCCAGCGCAAAGGGTGAAAAAACCCTACAGCAAACCAGGCTTCCGCTCTGAGCGCGTCTTTGAAACATCGGCATTTACCTGTGGCAAGACACCGGGAAGCAACCAGGGATCATGCAACCTCAACCGCAAGCAGTCGTGAGAGGTGCGCCAACGCTGGAAAGCTCACGCGCGTACGGTACTGTCGGTTGTCAGCTAATTGCCGATTTGCTCCGCCTATACGGCAGCGCACGCGTCCAAGTCACCGGAAGCAGTATGCTTCCCTATTTGTTTCCCGGCGATACCTTGATTGTGCAACGTCAGGAATTGCAGCATGTGGTTCCAGGCGACATTGTGCTTTTCGAACAAAGGGACCGGCTTGTCACACATCGTGTCGTTGGCGGTAAATTTCAGGAAGACACTCCTTACCTGTCAACTCGCGGAGACTCGCTATCTAGGAACGATTCACCTGTATTCGCGGATCAGTTGCGTGGACGCGTAATCGCGATCGTCCGCGGGTCAGTGCACATTAGTCCTCAAGCAACCCTTTGGGGCGAGTTGACTTCCGTCATCTTACGGCATTCATATTTTCTGAAAAGATGCTTGCTTTGTCTCCTCAGCCGCACACGCTACTTGAGAGAAGGGTCAGAATGTCGAACGTAGCCACGGCGGTCTCTTATGCCGCCGTGATCGATATTGGCGGCACACCGATTCGAATTCTCACGGATAATGACTCCTTCCACCGTCTGGTACAAAACCGCTATGCGGGCTTCTTGAATTCCGGCTCGCAAGCCGCCGCTATAGAACTAACTATCGACCTGGCGCCTCCTGGCGAAATTTCAAAACGAGAGGACGTTCGCGTGGTTCGAGAATCCGCGTGCTGGTCTGCTGAGCGTTTGGACTTCCGGCTGGATTGGGATTCAAAAACTGGATGCGGCAAGGTCCGCCAGTCTGCCAATCCCTATTCTCTGGATAGTATCCTGAGAATTCTCCACACCCTTGTGCTTGCGCATCAGGGAGGCTTTCTACTTCACGCCTCCAGCGCCGTCCGCAATGGACGAGCCTTTTTGTTTTTTGGTCCGTCAGGCGCTGGCAAGACCACTATCGCGCGCCTGGCGCCCTCCGACGCGGCATTACTCACTGACGAAATTTCCTATGTGCGTAAGGAACAATCGGGGTATTTTGCGCACGGCACGCCTTTTACGGGCGAGCTCGGAAGATCTGGAGAGAACATTTCAGCGCCCATAGCTGGCCTTTATTATCTGGTGCAAGCGCCCAGGAATAACTTGACAGCGTTGAAGCCGGCGGAAGCGGTTCGGGTTCTTCTCGAGAGCGTCTTGTTTTTTGCTGAAGATCCGGAACTCGTTGCACTCGTCTTCCAGTCCGCATGCGATCTTGTTTCGCAGCTCCCGGTCTACAAGCTGGAGTTTGAGCGCGACCCAAGCGTCTGGGACATGCTCGCATGAAAAACTGCTACGTTGCTCGAAGTCCAATGGTGGCGGCGCGGGAGCTCGGCGGCGACATGGTCATCATGACTGCCGTAAATTCCAATTTGTTTACGTTGAATGAAGTGGCTTCCTTGATCTGGAAATCAGCGGACGGCGCCACCCCTCTGCGCGAAATCGTGGAAGAACGCATCTGTGCGGAATTTGATGTGGATCCCGAGCTGGCGTTGGCGGACGCTGAACAATTGGTCAAGGAACTTCTCGAGCGCGGCCTTGTGGTCGTCGCCGATCGGCCGGTGGGCTCGGAGCTTAAGCCATGACCGCTCTAATGGAAGAACTCAATGCACGGGCCAGGCAATTGGGCGTGCCTTTTAACGTTCACCTGGACGTCACCTATCGCTGTAACGAACGATGCGTGCACTGCTATCTGGATCACGATGACCACGGAGAAATGGCGCTCGATGAAATAAAAGCTTTGCTCGATCAGCTTGCCAACGCGGGAGTTTTCTTCCTCACGCTTAGTGGCGGTGAAGTCCTGATGCGCATGGATTTCTTCGACATTTTGCGGCATGCGCGCAAGCTAATGTTCAATGTCAAAGTAAAAACCAATGCCTTCATGATTCGCGAAAAAGAAGCCGATCTTTTCCGCGAACTTGGCGTCCAAACCGTGCAGATTAGTATTTACTCGCACCGGGCGGAGGTGCATGACGCAATTACAAAGCTGCCCGGTTCCCTGAGACGCTCTGTCGCCGCCATCCGCCTCCTAAAGTCTCGCGGCCTAAACGTTACTATGGCCAATGTTCTCATGCGTCAGAATCTCAATGACTACGCGGGTGTGAAGGCTCTGGCCGGCGAGCTCGGCGTTCAGGTGATGACCGATCCCACCATCACTCCTAAGATGGATGGCGACCGATCTGTCCTAAGCATGGGGCTTCGCTCCACCCAGCTGGACAATGTCTTCCGCGACGCCGAGTTGGTCGGGAATGTTGACGAATTCTGCGCACCGCCCCAGCCGGCGGACGACGCCGTATTGGACGGCATCCCTTGCAGCGCTGGCCATAGCTACTGCTACATCTCTCCCTACGGAGACGTTTATCCCTGCGTGCAGTTCCCGCTGCCTTGCGGCAATGTCAGGAAGCAGGAATTTCTCGATATCTGGCGCCAATCCAGGCAGCTTAACGAAGTGCGCTCCATTCGCGCTCGCGACTTGCCCACCTGCTCCTCATGCTCGCACGTGGGATCGTGCACGCGCTGCCCAGGCTTGGCCTACATGGAAGGCAATATGCGAGGACCGTCTTCCCTGGATTGCGAAAAGTCTTCCGCACGCACCGGGATTCCGTCGGCAAACATGATTGCTAAGGCGCTCCACTCTCCGAGCCAGGATGCAATGAACTCCACGCTTGTACCGATGCCCGGCTTAAATCTCGTGCAAATCACGACTCTTACGTAGAACAGGTCGCTGCGGGTTCCATATTCCGATAATCTCAGTGCAGGCCAGGCACGCTTGAGTCCACTTGGCCGGTCACACTCGGTGGAGAGGCACCTGTCAGAATCGTCTCCAATTCAGAACACTGTCTTTTCGAGTGAGTGGCAGGTCCTGCTGGCCTGCGCGACGCCTAATTCAAATGCCGAGCGCTTGGAGCATGCCCTGGATCGTCCCCTGGATTGGCATACACTGTTCGCGAGAGCGGACGAACACTCCGTGCTTCCCTTGTTGGCTGCGCGTCTTCAAGAACTCCCAGCAAGGGATTTACCTCCGGAGATCCAAACCAAGCTCCACGCATGGCAGCGAGCTCAAGCGATTTTTACGCTGACGTTGTCCGCGGAATTGTTTCGGGTTTTGAAGCGCTTTGAAACTCTCGATATTGGAGTAGTCCTGACTAAAGGCCCGGCGCTCTCTGTGCGCTGCTATGGCGACCCAGGCATGCGTCAATATGTGGATCTCGACCTCATCGTTCGCGAAACCGATATTCGGCGTGCGACGCAGGCCATGCTCGAGCTGGCATACGAGCCACGTGTGCCCCTAGCGGCCATCAAGGCAAAGAGAATGCCGGGTGAATACGCTTTTCGTAAGCCCGGCACAGATTTTCTCGTGGAATTTCACACCGAGCGGACTTTTCGCTATCATCCGCGGCGATTGCAAATAGAAAAATTATTCGAACGGCGCGCCTCCGTGATGATCGACGGGCGCGACGTTCCGGCGCTCTCGCTCGAGGACGAGCTTGTTCTGATTTGCGTGCATGGGGCGAAACATTTCTGGGAACGCTTGATGTGGATTGCCGACGTGGCGGCGCTGATTTCCTCGAAGCAAGGGCCAGATTGGGACCGAGCCATGGCAGTAGCCCGTGAGGTTGGCGCGGAGCGAATCCTGCGCCTCGGGCTGCGCCTTGCTTCGGATGTGCTGGGGGCCGAGTTACCCGCGCAACTCGAGGCCAGCATACGATCCGATCGCACGGTTGCGAGGCTGGCTGCGCAAGTTCAAACCCGCCTTGTCTCCTGCGAGCCTCGCGAGATCGGAATACTGCAGCGAGCCGCCTTTCGCGTCCGCATGCGCGGTGGGTTGTTCGCGGGGGCGGCTTATCTGCTGCGCTTATCACTGTCTCCGACGGAGGAGGACTGGACTCCGGGAAAAGAAGGGAACCGTCCGGCTTTTCTCGATGCAATCCGCCGACCGCTTCGCCTTGCAAAAAAACACCGCCGACGTTCCACCAATTGAAACCACGCAATAAAAAAGGTCCGGGCACACAGACCCGGACCTCTTCTCTAACGGAAGCAGTTAGATATTTGTGCGATGCATGATCTTGCGCTGGCCCTTGGGAGTCCGCGCCGGTAACTCCACGGAAAGAGTGACCTCGCTCTTATTTCGCAGCACGCCAATTTTCGCCGACTTCGCATCGTTCTGCGAAGCCAGCTTCTGGCGCAGGTCACCCAGGCTGCGCACGCGTTCGCCATTAAAGCTGGTGATCACGTCACCCGCTTTCAGCCCCGCTTTCTCCGCCGCTGACTCGCTGTTCACGCTGCGCACCAGGATACCTTCGCCATCTGGAGCTCCGAAGAACGAGCCCAACTGGCCGCCAATGTCCTCCGCATCGATGCCTAACCGCGGGCGACTTCCCGGCAGTACGGCCATTCCCTCGCCCATCTCAATTGACGGCATGTCCGGGATCTGCATGACTTCCGGCATGCGAAACGCAAAAGCTCCGGGAGTTGCGTTCATCCAGGTATTGTGGCGCTCTTCGGATTTGCCGAGCGTTGCGCTCAGCGTTTGGCCGCGTCCATCGCGCCACACCGTGAGCTGCGCCGCACGCCCCACGGGAATTTCGTGAATCATTCTTCGGAATTGCGCCGCGCCTTCCACCCGCTGCCCATTCACTTCGGTGATGACGTCCTTCTCCTTCAGCCCGGCCTTTGCCGCGGGACTATCCTTCGTCACTCCGGCTACAACCACGCCGCGCTCGGCAGGCAACTTCAATTCCTTCGCGTCTTCCGCTGTCACTTCGTGCGTCTCGACGCCTAACCAGCTCGGCCCCTCTTCACCGTCGAAGATGGTAAGCTGCTCGATTTGCGGATGAGGCAGGGTCTCCACACTCGCCAAAACACCTTCCGATTGCTCCAGGGCTTGTTCCGCATCTTGCAGCACGCGGTCGCCATCGATTTGAACTCGCCTCAATTGGCGCACCTTTGGCAGCCGCTCAACCTTAACCAGCGGCGCAGTGCCCTCCTGATCCTGAAGCGACGCGGACGGGCTTGGCAACGCAACCAGCCCGATTGTCAGTGCCGCAATGCCCCCGCTAATCCAAAAAATATTCTTCTTCATCGTCGTGATTCTCCTGTTTGCCTGGGTTACTCCTGTTCCCTTAGACGCACGTCGCGTTAAACCGTTGACCGCAAAGCCACCAATCGAATCCCTCCGTTCACCGTATGCAGCCGAATCGGCGCGCCGCCCCTGCCGAGCTTGCCGTGCATTTCACGCGGCTTCAGCGTGCTCTCGAACGTCACCGGCAACTCCGAGAAAAAGTTTCCATTAAGGCACCGCGTCTCGAGATCGGCATGCGTGTCGGCGGGCACCGCCAGCAACAAAGATCCGTTCGTGGTCTCGGCGATCGCGCCGTTTTTGTCTTGGACGTGCAGAAGCTCCAAATGCACATTGCCGTTCGTGGTGTGCGCGTGTACCGAGCCGCCGCCCTCATACACTTCAATGTTTCCGTTCACCGTTCGCAGATCTTCCACTCTCTCGATTCCAGACACGCGCAGCGTCCCGTTCACCGTGCCCACGTGCTCTACGTGCGCGCAATGCGGCACGCGCACGGTGTATTCCACCGCCACTTCCACTCCCTCATTCTGCGGGTAGCGCGTGGCAACCGAGACCACGCCAGGCTTCGCGTCCACGTCGATCGACACAAGCTCGAGATCCGACTCCCTGTGTTTAGCGGTCTTTACCGCGTGGATCTCAATGGTGTCGCGGTCCCAGCCCTGTACGTCCACCGTGCCGTTGACATTCTGCAGCTCAAATGAGCCGCCCGGCTGCAGCGGATAGGTTTGGTTGAATTCCTTGGTGATTGCCAGGCAAGGCGGAGCGTAACCCACAGCTAGCATCAGGATAAACAGCACGGCGAAGCTAATGGAGCGACGAAGCATAGCGTTCTACCTCCTTCGAGGACCAACATTTCCAGAATCGAAGACCAGAACGAAACTCGTTTGCTGCGCTAACCGGCGCTCAATGCTTAATGCAATTGAAAATTGAACGTAACCGTCGAGATCACATCCACGGGCCTGCCCCCGTTTGAAAACGGCCTCACTCTCCACTGCTTGACGGCCGCAATGGCGGCGTCCGCCAGCGTCGGGGAGCCACTAAGGATCTTGTCCACTTCGACGCGTCCATCTTTCGTCGCACGCACTTGCAGCCGCACGATTCCTTGCACTCCGGCCCGCTTGGCAATCTGCGGATAGACCGGAGGCGGCGCTGAGACTAAATGCTTCTGCAACTCGTCTGGATCTTCGCGAATACCGCCCAGGAACGTCGTCTCCAGTGTGCTCAGCCAGCGATCGATCCAGTCGCCTCGGTCCGGTGCTCCACTAGCGATCTCGGGAGGATTCCACGAGTGCGGTTTCTCGAATCCCGCTTGCGTCAACTGCATCGAATGCAAGCGATCCATGAGCCGCTCTCGTTGCTCTTGGATCAATGTCTGGCGCAGAGCAATTTCCGAGTCCAGGAACTGCAGCCGGATTTTTCCTGCCGTCGTGCGCAGCTTCAGCGGAGGCCCGCCGCCATTCAGCGCACCCACCGCGCGCACTGGGCCGTCTCCGCGATTCTGAATTTGCAGCGCCAGCGCGGGATCCGCTTCAATGCGCCGCTCGCCGCCGGACTCCACCACCGCGTCGATATCGGCCGCCAGGTTGCGCGGCAAAAATACAACGATGTCGCCATTGCCGGAAGTCAGTTGCGATAATCCCGGCAAATGCACCGTGCCGCCGGAGGAAGGCGCATCTGGATTAATCCAAGCTGTGATCGTCCCGCCCGCTGTCGCCGCCCGAACCGTGCCCGCCACGCGCGTCAAGCAAATGCTTCCCGCGCTGGATTCCACCTCCATCGGTCCGGACACGTACATGATGCGAATGCCTCCGCCACCCGTTTGCGCGCGAACTGAACCGCGCACTTCTCCGAAATCGATCTGTCCCCCGCCGGTGCGCACGCTTACGAGGCTCTCTGCCTGTCCGACCGTGATATTGCCGCCATCGGTCTGCAAATCTGCGCGACCGCCAATCTGTCCTGCGCGAATGTGCCCCCCGCCGCTGCGTAGCGCCGCATCTCCAGCGATATTTCCCGCGTTGATGTGCCCGCCCGCGGTAAATGCCTTCAAATCCCCGGCGACGTCTTGCACCTGGATGTGGCCGCCTTCCGTCTCCAGCCGCGCCACCAGGCGTTCGGAAGCCCCCTTTCGCACGCTGCCAACCCCAATGCGTCCCGCGCGAATGTTCCCGCCCTGAGTCGTCAAGGTCGCGATGCCGCCGATGTCCTCCGTCTCGATGTCGCCGGCCTCCGTCTTCACCTCGACGTTGTAATTGTGGGGCACGGCTATCTCGAACTGCACCCAGAATTGCGCACCGGACGCCGTGAAACGCGCCAATTGCGGCGGCAAATTTCCCGTGATCTCGACTCCGGCCGGAGTGGCCTTGGCGCTTAGCAAATAATGATCCAGCAGATGCTGCGCCAGTGGAGCATGTACGTCAGTTTCAATGTGCACCGCGTATCGGACTAGCGGAGCGGAACCCGCTTCGAGCGGAACAATCTTCACGGAACCTAAGTCTGTAGAGAGCCGTAGCGTCAATCCATCGGAGGTCTTGAGAAATCCCGTGCGATCTTCGGAAATGCGCGGCTGTGCCGGTTCACCGGGCCTGGTCCGTTCTAATGTGGCAGCCCCAGGTTCGCGGCCGGCTGCCATGCCCGCCGCCGGCAGCATCGCGGCGCATACAAGGAGCCCCGCAATTCCCGCGCAGGCCCTATGAATGATTGCTCTGGTCATTTCCGGTGAGTCTTACTGTACTTCTCGCGAACCAATCTGCCGCAAGGCCGCGGCACTGCGCAGCCGCACATAACGGCTCGGGTCACGATGTTGCAATCCCTCGAGCGCGCTAATTACACGTCCCACCGAAGGATCAGTGGGAATTTGGAGTCCCGCAATCTCAGGCGAATCTCCGGGGGTTGGAGGCTCAGCAGGTCTTTCGGCTTCCAGCGAGCGCACCAGCAGGTTCACCGCCTCCACGCGCACGCCCGGATTCGCGTCGTGCTGCAGCGCTTCCAGCAACGTGTCGCGGACCGCATCATCCGCTGTGGAATCGCGCAGCGCTTCCAGCGCCTTCATGCGCACCGCGGCGTTCTGATCCCTGCGTGCCGCGGCCAGCAATGCAAAGCGCACGTCCTTTTCGCCCGTGCGGGTCTTCAGCACATCCAGGCAATCCAATCGGACGCCGGGATCAAAGCGCTCTCCGTTGGTCACCACGTAGGTGAGAACGCGCCGCACGTCCGCGTCATCCACGCTTCCGCTCAGCACAATAGGCTGTTCGGTGCGCACTTGCAGTTGCACGGTGCCCAAAGAATCCGCCGTCGGCGCGAAATTCACTCCCGCGACTGCCATCTTAGAAAGATCTTCATTCGTCAGCGGGGCCGCCGCCTTCACGTTCATTGCCTGGCCGCCGCCAAAGTTCCCATCGCGCGCGGGAATCCATAGCGCCACCTGCGTCCCTACCGCCAATCCCACAAGCACCAGGACTGCGGCGCTCCACGCTGGCCGCAGTGCCATCCATCGCCGCATCGACGCGAACGGGCTCCACTGCTCGCGCAATGGCGGCGCCGACAGATCATCCAGCAATTCAGAAAGTTCGCTGCGGCACTGTGCGAGGAGGGCTCCTGAGGGGTCAAGCTGATCGGCGGGTTGGAACGCGCTCACTAACGCAGTCTGCATTTCCTGCTCTTCTCGAAGCTGCGCCGCGCAAGAAGCGCACGCTGCGAGGTGCGCATCGATCTGTTCGCGCTCCTGTGGCTCCACTTCATCGCAAGCATAAAACACCAGCAGAGGACCGATGTCCGCGCAGCGCTTCAGCCCGTTCGCGCTCATCGGAGCCCCCCCAACTGGGTGCGCAGCTTGCGAGTTGCCCGGAAGAGCGAATTTTTCACGGTCTCCTCGGTGGTACCTAGCGCGTCGCCAATCGCGCGCAACTTCAGCCCCTGATAATGCTTCATCTCAAAAACGACGCGCTCCCGCGGAGACAGCCGCTCCATCGCCGTCGCAATCCGCGCCTGAATTTCTTGCCCGAAGAGTTGTCGCTCCGGGTCCAGCGTCGGCCGATGCTCCCGCTGCCGCTCGAAAAAGTCCGTAATTCCCTCATCCGCATGGCCATGGTTCGCCTCGGGAGCTTGATCCTCGGGACGCGCCTGACGTCGCCGCAGATGATCCAGGCAGACGTTGGTGACAATGCGATACAGCCAAGTGTAGAAGCTGCACTCGAAGCGGAAGCGATGCAGGTTGCGGTAGACCTTCAGGAAAGCTTCTTGGTATACGTCACGCGCGTCCTCAGGACGCTTCATCAAATTCAGCGCCAGGCGCAGCACGTCCCGGTCGTACCGGCGCACCAGTTCCTCAAACGCAGCGCGGTTCCCGGTCTGCGCTTCCGCGACTATGCAGCGCTCGTCAAGCTGGGGCAATGAAGCCACCGTGGCCATGGCGTCCGTGTCTGTAGCCCGGCCAGTAACACTAGCCAAAGCCAATCGAGGGAGCGGCATATTCGCTTTCTATTCGCAGTTATCGGCGTTATGGCCTCGACCTTAACACCTTAGCGCAGGTTTATAGCACGCAGCAGGGGACCTGAGCCAGCGCGAACCACCCAATTTGGACGTACCTTCCACCAATGGGTGAGCAGCTACCTCTCCCTTCCCTGACGTATGGCGCACGCCATTTGTTTCTAAATTTAGACGCTAAACGGTTGCCGCAGCGCCAGTCGCGCTTTCTTTCTCACC
>DATBYP010000284.1:0-7023 GCA_036513675.1 Candidatus Acidiferrum sp. | reverse complement strand
GCTGCCGAGCCCAAGAATTTGCCTGAAAATTTGAGCTACGAAAAATTTAAAGGCGGCAAGTACAGCAAATTCGTCTTGACGGGATCTTATGCAAACTTGCCTGAGGCGTCGGGCCGCGTTTTTGAGATTGTCGCTGAAAGGAAAATCCAGATGCGCGATGACTTTTGCATTGAAAATTACACGAACGATCCGAGAACGACGCCGGAGGAGCAGTTAGTCACGGAAATACTTATTCCCACGGCGTAGTTCTGCGCGAAAGGCCAACTCGGGGCTCAAGCCCTTGCTATCGGGGTCCAGACTTGCATTGGCGTTTGGACCCTATTGGCCCAGGCGTAGTAGGGGATAAACGTCAGCGTTACAGCCCGCGATTTTGGCGGCGGTGCGTTGTGTGAGAAATACAGGCCCCGGCGATCAGCGGATTCTTCATTCACCGCGCCGGGATGCCGCAGCACCAAGATCCCGCCGAGCAAATCCTCGTCAAATTTCTCCTCGAACCTGCCGCTGGAAGCCTTGTCCGCGCTGAGCGCGACATCCTTCAATGCCACGCCTTCGCCCTGATCAATTTGCTCCATGCAGTACACCAGAGGACCGCGCTGCACCGCCACGCGGCCGTTGTTCTCCGTCACTTGCGCGTTGGCCTCGAGAATTTGCGGCGCCATGTTGAATTGCAGCGTAACCGTGTCGCCGCCGGACCAGCGCCGCCGAATCGGCAGATACTGTCCCGCAGCCGCGCCCGCAACCGACTTCCCATTCACGCTAACTTTCGCTGTGTCTATCCACCCCGGAATCCGAACGAACAGAGTGAACTCAGCCGGCTCAGCAGGTGCGACCGCGAGCTCCACGCTGCCATCCCATGGATAATTCGTCTTCTGGCGGATCTTCAGGCCTGTCCCGCTCTCCAGGTGCCAATCGATATGCGAATTGTCGTACAGGTGCACATAGACGCCGTCGCTGCTGGTGCTATAAAAATATCCCGGCAGCGAAGCCAACGTGCGCTCCAGGTTCGGCGGGCAACACGTCGTGTCATACCATTCATTGCGAATCTTGTCCCCGCCCGAAGGATCAAACGCCAGCGGGTTGCGATAGCAATACAGCGTCCCGTTCAGCGACATCCCCGAATTGATCCCGTTATACAGCGCGCGCTCGATCACGTCCGCGTATTTGGCCTCGCCCGTCGCCGCTAGCATGCGCCAATTCCACATCATGTTGCCGATAGCCGCGCAGCTTTCCCCATACGCTCGCGCATTCGGCAACTCATAAGGATCGCCAAATGCTTCGCCATCGCTGCGTGCGCCAACGCCTCCGGTCACATACATCTGCGCGGAAACGAGATCCTTCCAGAGCACGCTCAGTGTTTTCCAATACGCCTGGTCGCCGGTCTCCAGGTAATAGTCGGCAGCTCCGCAGCAGGCGTACATGGCGCGCACCGCGTGCCCTTCCAGATGCATTCGCGAGGTGAACGGAATCCCGCAGAAGTGATAGACGTAATTTTCAGGCTTGAAGTGAATCCGTGAGTCTCCCTCCAGCAAATATCCAGCCAGCTCCAAGTGCCGCTTATCTCCTGTGAGGCGATACAACTCGATGAGTGCCAACTCCATTTCCGGATGACCAGAAAACAGCGGCTTTTTGTTCGAGCCAGGCCCGAAGTTCGGCCACAAAAACTCGTTCACGAAACGTATCCCCGCGTCCAGCAACGTGCGGTCGCCGGTCGCACGGTAATAAGCGATAGCGCCCTGCAAAAGGTGCCCAATATTGTAGAGCTCGTGCCCATGCTGCTGCGTCTTCGGCTCCATGCGCTGTGAAGCGTGCTCCAGCACGTAGTACGTATTCAAGTAGCCGTCGGCCTGCTGCGCGGCCACAATCTCGCGAATATCCTTATCTACGGTGGCACGCAGCTCTGGCCGGTCGCCCGACTGCAGCGCGAACCCCGCCGCCTCAATCCATTTGTAAATGTCAGAATCCGAATACACTGGACCGCGCTGCGCCGCCGTGCTCTTGCCTGTGAGCCGCAAGAAATTGTCCATGCGGCCGTTGACTTCCAGCAGCTTGCCCATCGAAGGAATGCTCGCGTTGACGTTGGTCTCGCGGCGCGGCGACCAGAATCCGCTCTCAATAGTTACCGCATGCACCGGCACGCTGTGCAGCTTCGCGTAAGGCGACTTCGCCAGGTTCAGAATTCCCTGGTCCCGCCACGCGGGAGTTGTGATGAGCGCAACGGAATTTTGCTCGAGCTCACGGGCATCAACAGTGCCTGTAAATCCACCCAGGAGTTTTTGCGCGCCGGGCAGGACAGAGATCGCCGAAGCCGAAACCGCCGATGACACAAACTTCCTGCGCGAAAGCCTCTTCTTCACGTTCATGATCGCCCTCCTTGCAGCAAGATCTTCCACCCTAACGACGCACATCATAGCGCAACAGCCGCTTCAGGCTTGCCGCCGCTGATCGGGTACTTCTTTTCTCAGTACCCTGCGCTCAGTACCTTTTTCCTAGAAAAATGCCGTTGCCACCAAGCCTGGCTTCCAGTAGTATTCCGCCATCGGATGTCCCCCAACAGTCGGTCGGCAATGACAAAAACTGACCTCTCCAGTTCCAGTAAGCAGCACGTGCACACGCGGGTGCCGCTCCGCAAGCCGCTTCGCTGCGGGTTCACCATCCTTCTTTGCTCCTGCCTGTTTTTCGGAGCAACACATTGTCGCGCCCAAGAGACGCAGGATGCCGCGGAAGCTGCACGCCAGGAACGCGCCCGCAAAGAGCAGCCGAAGCAACAAAAGCACGTGTACACCGAAGACGATTTGGGGCGCGCGAAAATCCTGACCCCCGAAGACGAAGCGCGTTTCGCGGCCCAGCGTCAGCAGCAATCCTCTCCGGCGGAGGAACAGACCCAGGCGCCGCTGGACGCAAGCGTCGATATCCCGCAACTCCCGCTCGGCGATATTGCACGGCGGTACCGCAACGCCAAGCTCGCCATGCATGCTCCCGCGCCTTTCCATCTGCCGTTCGATGAACCGACCTTCGCGGCACCGATTATCTCGGTTGCAAAACTCGCGCCTCCTCTTCCGAGCTTTTCGCCTGCGCATCCGAATCTCGCGCCGACTCGCCCGAAGGTCATAGTCGCGCCGGCAATTCCTAGCCCAGCACCGTTGCACCGCGTGGATCCTTTCGCACGGCGCGCCACGCCCGCCGCACCTTCTATCACACGGATCGCGGCGGCCCCGCACGCTGCACAACCGTCAGTCTCGCGTCCTGCACCAGTCCCGGCCGTGCCGCAGCCGAATCTTCCTGCCGAGATTGCAGCTCCGAAACTTGGGTCTCCTAAATTTGCGCCGGTCCCAGCCGTACCTGTTGCCCATACACCGGTTTCCCGTCTGGCACCAGCCCCTGCCGTTCGGCAACCAAGTCTCGCAACAAAGATTGATGTTCCGAAATTCGAGTCCCGCAACTTTACCCCGCTTGCCGAGCAGCCAAACCCGGCTCCGGTGGTCGCGCTACCCGCAGTTGAGCCGCGACCGAGTATGTCTCTTGAGATGGTGCGTCCTTCGGCTGTCGCGAACACTTCTTCTTCGCCGCTGCACACGGTGGTCGTGCAACCTGGCGATTCCCTCTGGAGACTCGCGCAGCAAAATCTCGGCCGTGGTTCCCGCTGGCAAGAACTGCTCACCGCCAACCCCGGGATCGCGGACCCCACCCGCCTCGCCGCCGGCACAGAAATCGTGGTGCCCGCCAAAATCACGGGCTTGAAATCCGATCTGCGCGTTGCCGTGCAGCCCGGCGATACGCTTACGAAGATTGCACAAGCAACTTACGGCCGCGCAGCCGCGTGGCACTGCGTCGCGCAAGCCAACCCCGAAATCGCCGACCCCAACCGCATCTACGAAGGCCAGCAACTCCTTCTGCCCTTCAATTGCAAGCAGTAAAGCTTCAAATTATTGTCCGCCTTATCTTTCTCTCGTTCTGTTCTTTTCGCTAGAATAGAGCGCGAGGAACTCGCATTGATTCACCGCCACGTATTTCATAACGACAGTTTGTTGCCGATCGAAAAGGTCCGCCTATCCCCCGGGCAGGCCGGCCTTCTCTGCGGCTGGGGCCTGTTCACCACGATTCGCATCTCGCGCGGCGAAGCCTTCGCTTACGAGCGCCATTGGCGCCGCCTCGAAAAAGACGCCGCCCTAATCCGCCTGCCCATGCCGTACAGCGCGGCCAAAATCCGCGTGCATCTTCATGAGGTCATTCGCGCCAACAATGTCACTGAAGGTTCCGCCCGCATCTATCTCGTCTATAACCAAGTCGGCTTCTGGCGCAGTGACGAGCCGCAGCCTCAGGTCGACCTCATCATCTACTCCGCGCCGCTCCCTGAGTATCATGAGCCCGTTCGTCTCGGCCTCCGCCCGCACGGTCGGCACGCCGCCTCACCCCTTGCCGGAGTTAAAAGCATCTCCTGGCTTCCGAACGTGTGGGCCGTAGCCGAAGCACAAAAAGAGGGTTTCGACGAAGTCGTGCTGCTCAACGAACGCGGCGAAGTCGCTGAATGCACCGCCGCCAACATTTTTGCCATCAAGAACGGCAAGATTCACACGCCGCCGCTGAACTCCGGCTGCCTCGAAGGCATCACCCGCGGCATCCTCTTTGAAATTGCCCCGGAAGCTGGCATCGCTGTACTTGAGCACGCCCTCCGTCCAGAAGATCTCTACTCCGCCGACGAAGTCTTCATCTCCTCGACCAACCGCAATATCATCGGAGTCGGGGAAATCGCCGGACACAAGATCGCCTCCGCGCCCGGCAAAGTCACACACCAACTTGAAGAGCTTCTTGTCGCCCACGTCACCGACTACGTCACGCGCCGCCTGGCCACGGCCTCGCGTTAGCCGATACACCGGCTCTCGCCAGTAGCCCAGATGTCGGCGAAACGCGAGCGGCACTCGGCAACTGGCGCAACTTGGCAACCTGTGGTGTACTTGCATTTGCAAATTTTTGGGCCTTCTTCACAAAGTGTCGAATTCCTTTCCAGATAGCACCGCGACGGCGCCCCCTCGGCCACCACGCTGGCCCGCGGACTCCGACCTGCCCTACTTCCCTCTCCGCGTTTCCCGCCGACCCTCCGCAAAATCTCTGCTCCTCGCCTGCTCGCTTTTTGTGGTGACCCTCGGCACCTGCCTCGTCGCGGGCACGCACTTCGCCGTCGCCTATGCTCACAACGAAGCCGTTTCCTGGGATGAATTCATCCACGCCTTCACCCTGATCTACCGCCAACCGCTCGCCCTGGCGGCCGGACTCCCCTTCGCCCTAACGCTTCTCACCATCCTGCTCGCCCACGAACTCGGTCACTTCTTCGCCTGCCGCCATCACCACATTCACTCTAGCTATCCTTTCTTTATTCCCTTCCCAACGCTGATCGGCACGCTCGGCGCCTTCATCCTCATCCGCTCCCCCATTCGCACGACCCGGGCTCTCTTCGACGTCGGCGCCTCCGGCCCGCTCGTCGGCTTCCTGGTCGCCATTCCCGCCCTGGTCTATGGCATCGTCCACGCCAAACTCGTTCCCGGCTTGGCCGACCCCGCGCACGCCGGAATCGTCCTCGGCTCTCCGCTAATCCTGCACCTCCTCGCGCCAATCTTTCACCACGGAGCAAAAGCCGCGACGCTTCTTCTTCATCCCGTCGGCCGCGCCGCCTGGGTAGGACTGTTCGCCACGTCGCTCAATCTTCTCCCCGCTGTGCAACTCGACGGCGGCCACATCGTGCGCTCGATTAGCCAGCACGCGCATCGCGTGTCCTCGATTCTCCTTCCCGTGTTCCTGGCGTTCCTCGGGTTCCGTTATTGGCCCGGCTGGTACGTCTGGGCCGCTTTGCTAATCGGCATCCGCTTTCTTCGCACGCTCCCCATCTACAATCCTGAGCCGCTAGGCCCCGTGCGCTACGCCGCCGCTTTTCTCTCCCTTGTCATCTTCGTCCTCTGTTTCATGCCAGCCCCGTTCCTCGAGTAGCCTCGCAGCACGGCCGAGTGGGACGGCCATTTTTGTCTGTCCGCGCAAACCCCGCCGCAAACTCTGATTGACCTCGCACCGCGCCGCAGGCACTCTTGTGCTGCCAAAATGGCCGGAACCCCGACAAGCACCGAAGCCCCGCCCACCATCGCCCGTCCCTCTCTAATCCGCACCCTTCGCGAACGTGATCTCTTCCTCCTCTTCATCGGCTCCGTAATCGGGTCCGGCGTCTTCCTCACTCCCGGCCTAATCCTCCGCCAACTCGACGGCTCCGTCGGCTACTCCTTCCTCGTCTGGATCATCGGCGGCATCCTCTCCCTCCTCGGCGCGCTCACCTACGCCGAGCTGGCCGCCGCCAACCCCCAAGCCGGCGGCCTGTACGTTTTCATCCGCGATGGCTTCGGCCGCATGCTCGCCTTCCTCTACGGCTGGTGTCTCTTTCTCGTAATCGCCAGCGGCTCCGTCGCGGCCCTGGCCCGCGCCTTCACGCGCTATCTCGCCGAGATCATCCCCCTCACTCCGTTCGAAGCCACCATCGTCTCGATAGTCATGATCGGGGTAGTCACCGCCGTCAACGTCTGGGGCACCCGCAAAAGCTCCGACCTGCAAAACTGGACCACCGTCATCAAGCTCGGCATCATCATAGTGCTCAGCGCGGTCCTCCTCTCGCTTGGCCATCACGTCCGCGAAATCCCGGCCTCACTCGGCTCGACGCAAACCGGCTTTTCTCTTCTCTCCAATTTCGGCCTGGCCATGATCGCCGTCCTCTGGGCCTACGAAGGCTGGCAGTTCGGTACCTACAGCGCCGGGGAAGTCGTCGACCCGCAAAAAGCGTTCCCGCGCGCCTTCCTACTAGGCTCGCTAACTCTCACCGGTCTGTATCTGATTGCAATCGTCGCTTATCTAAACGCCCTCGGACCCGCCGCCGCGACGAGCAGCGAAGCTATCGCCGCCACGGCAGCGACCGCCGTCCTCGGCCCTTGGGCCGGGCGCGCCATCGCTTGCACCATCCTCATCTCCACCTTCAGCGCCGCCAACAGCGTC
>DATBYP010000283.1:0-3330 GCA_036513675.1 Candidatus Acidiferrum sp. | reverse complement strand
GGAACACGATGTCTTTTGCAGCCTCGACGGAAAGCAGAAATCCTTCTGCACGCCGGAAGCATATCGCGGCGACACCTGTTGGCTGTTCCACAACCGCGGAGATGGAACATTCGACGACGTCACCGCCACTAGCGGAATCTTTGACAGCAGTTCGAAATCGCTTGGCGTAGCTATGCTCGATTATGATCAGGACGGCTGGCCGGATTTGCTGGTTGCCAATGACACGCAGCCCAACAAGCTCTACAAAAATCTGCGTAACGGTAAATTCAAAGACGTTGCAGTCGAAGCAGGGCTAGCGTTCAGCACAGAGGGGAAAGCGCGCGCCGGAATGGGCGTGGATGTCGGAGACTTCGAGAATTCAGGCAAGCCGGGAATTGCTATAACCAATTTCGATAACGAAATGATCGGCTTATACCGAGCCGTGCGCCCGGGAACGTACGATGATATTTCGATTGCTGCCGGCGTGGGCTTGCCGTCGAAGAATACGTTGGGTTTCGGCTGCGCTTTCCTTGACGTGAATCTAGATGGCGCTGTGGACCTGGTCATTGCTAACGGACACATCGAAGAGACAGTGCGGAACATTCACGGCAACGTGGGCTACGCGCAAGCACCGCAGCTTTTTATGAACGAAGGCGGCGGAAAATTCCGCGACGTAGCGTCGACAGTCGACGGCGGCTTCTCGCAACCCAAAGTCGGCCGCGGCTTAGCGTACGGAGATTTTGACCGCGACGGCGATCTGGACATCTTGCTGACCACCAACAATGGCCCCACGTATCTCTATCGCAATGAGAACGTTGTCGGAAATCACAGTATTCGTTTTCATCTGCTGGGAACGAAGTCAAATCGTGATGGCATTGGCGCGCTCGTACGGATTTTCTACAGCGGACAAACCCAAAGTCGTGTCGTAAAGGGCGGCTCGAGCTATCTTTCGCAATCGGAATTGCCGGTAACCTTCGGTTTGGGAAAGCTCCCCACGATCGAACGAGTACAGATTGAATGGCCAAGCGGCGCCAAGGAAGAGTTCAAGGATCTCGACGCTGGCCGCACCTACCAAGTTACGGAAGGTAAAGGACTTAAAGCCGGCACGGGTTTCTAGTGCTTTCGCGTTATTGCAGGATTTTCGGCTGGGCGATATAAAACGCTCACATCGCTTCCTTGAGGCTTTCTCTTCTAGCGCCACCCGGAAGCACCCCAAGCATTCGCGGCCGGATGTGCACCCATCCGGCCGCACTTTTTAGCAGTCGCGTCGAGGCGTTCGAGAGTGGAGAACCGCGCGATGGAACGTTGGCGCTTGCGAAGCTTGTTGGCCCTTGCGGCGAGCGCGATTTATTTGTACGGATTTCCCTCCGCCACAATCTCTTACGGAATGCTTGTTCTCTTTCACGTAGCGGTTGGCATTCTGCTGACGCTTTTGCTGATTCCGTTTCTGTTCCGATTGCTGCGAGTGGATGCGCCGCTCGCTCGGGTTGGCTGGGCGATCTTGGTCGCGGGCGCAGCGCTCGGCATCGCGCTGATTTTCATTGGCACGCTGAATCGTCTGAAACCGTGGCTCTACGCGCATATCGCTCTTTGTGTCGTGGGGTCGCTCTTTGTCGCGACCGCGTGGCTAGCTTCCCGGGGTTTGCTGGGGATTACGGCCGCACAGCGCCTCTTTAGATTCGCAGGGCTGGTACTTGCCGCCGCAGCGATTGCTGGGGGAGCCTGGTGGTCGCGCGAGATCGCGTGGAGAAACTCCAATCGCATCGTGAACCCGCAAATGCCTGCGGCTTCGATGAACGGCGAAGGTGACGGCCCGCAGGGCAAATTCTTTCCGAGCTCCGCGCAAACCAAACACAACGGCTACATCCCCGCGAAATATTTCATGCAGTCCTATGCCTGCCAGCGCTGCCACGCCGACATTTACAAACAGTGGTACAGCTCCGCCCACCACTTTTCCTCGTTCAACAATCAGTGGTACCGCAAAAGCATCGAGTACATGCAAGGCGTGGCAGGCGTTCAAGCGTCGAAATGGTGCGCCGGCTGCCATGATCCGGCGCTGCTTTTCAGCGGATTGTTCGACAAGCCCATCAAGGAAATTGTGGACCGGCCGGAAGCAAAAGCCGGCCTGAGCTGCTTGATGTGCCACAGCATTGTGCAGGTCAAGAGCACGATGGGGCAGGGCGATTTCGTTTTGGAGTATCCGAAGCTGCACGAGCTGGCAGCCAGCGACAATCCCGTCGTCCGTACGTTGCACGATTTTCTTGTGCGTGTGAATCCAGAGCCGCACCGGCGCACTTTCTTGAAGCCGTTCATGCGCACGCAGACCGCGGAATTCTGCGCGTCGTGCCACAAGGTCCATCTGGACGTACCGGTAAACCACTATCGATGGGTGCGCGGTTTCAATGAATACGACAACTGGCAAGCCAGCGGCGTTTCTGGCCAAGGCGCGCGATCCTTTTACTACCCGGCGAATTCAATGATGTGCGCGGATTGCCACATGCCCCAGGTGCCTTCGGCCGACTTCGGCAATATCAATGGCTTCGTGCATTCGCACCGCTTTCCGGGCGCGAATACCGCCGTGCCCACGGCGAATCAGGATCAAGCGCAACTTGAGCTGAGTCAAAAATTCTTACAGGACAAGCAGCTCACTGTGGACATTTTTGCGATTTCGCCGGCAGGGAATGAGGTTTCTCCGCCAGTTAATGGGAAAATGGGGCGGCCGGAGCTATCCACGAGCTTCGCGGTGGGCGAGGAATCGGATACCTCTCTGCCGAGCGGTCCGGCTGGTGAAGCCCGGCCTATCACCGCGCCGCTCGGCCGCGTGGATGCTACTGTGCGCCGCGGCGACGATGTGCGGGTCGACGTAGTCGTTCGAACGCGCAAGGTCGGGCACTTCTTTCCCGGCGGAACGATCGACGCATTCGATGTTTGGCTCGAGCTGCAAGCGGTCGATGAAAAGGGTCAAACGCTCTTCTGGAGTGGTAAGGTCGAGGAGGACGGCAAGGGCCCGGTGGAAAAAGGCGCGCATTTCTACAAGTCGCTGCTCATCGATGCGCACGGGAACCCGATCAACAAACGAAATGCCTGGGCGAATCGCGCTGCGGTATACGTACATTTGATTCCTCCTGGCGCCGCGGACACCGCACATTACCGGCTGCACATTCCGGAAAATGCCGGCGAGAAGATCACGCTGCATGCCAAGCTCAACTATCGAAAATTCATGTGGGCAAACACCCAGTTTGCCTTTGCAGCTACACAGGATCCAAATCAGGCGCCCGGCGCGGTGACTCCGGACTACGACGACCGCAAATGGCTATTTAAAAGTGTCGATCCGAAATCGGTCGCGGGTGA
>DATBYP010000282.1:0-3296 GCA_036513675.1 Candidatus Acidiferrum sp. | reverse complement strand
TGAAGGCAGCGCTGAAGAAACATGGCTACTCGACTGCGGTGGGCGACGAAGGCGGATTCGCGCCCAATTGCAAATCGAACGAGGAAGCGATTCAGATTGTGCTGGAAGCGATTGGCGCAGCCGGCTACAAACCAGGCGAGCAGGTGAGCATCGCGCTCGATCCCGCTTCGAGCGAATTTTTCGACAAGGGCAGCGGCAAATATGTGTTCAAGAAATCGGATAAATCCGCGCATTCGTCGGCGGAAATGGCGGCGTACTGGACGGCGTGGACGGAGAAATATCCAATTGTGTCGATTGAGGACGGCATGGCGGAGGACGATTGGGCGGGATGGAAGCAGTTGACGCAGAACGTGGGGAGCAAGTCGTCGAAGAAGAAGATTCAATTGGTGGGAGACGATTTGTTTGTGACGAATACCGAGCGGCTGTCGCGTGGGATTAATGAAGGCATCGCCAACGCGATTTTGATCAAGCTGAATCAGATCGGCACGGTTACGGAGACGATCGACGCGATCGAGCTGGCGCGCAAAGCGGGATACAACTCAATTATTTCACACCGTTCGGGCGAGACCGAAGACACGTTCATCGCGGATTTGGCGGTGGCCACCTCGGCAGGGCAAATCAAGACAGGATCGGCGTCGCGCACGGACCGCGTTGCGAAATACAACCAGTTGCTGCGCATTGAGGAAGAGCTGGGCTCGGCGGCGAAATTTCCTGGGCGCTCCATATTTCAGGGCTAAGTTCCAAAGGCCATCGCTTATGGCGGCTATTGCAGATTTACGCTCGCCGAATCCGGGCTTGCATATTCGCTTGGGCTCCGACGAGGACGTCCCTGCGCTTGTGCAGCTGATCAACGCGGCGTTTGTGGTGGAGCAGGTCGTTTTTGAGGGCGATCGCGTGGATGAATTGGGAGTTCGCGCGTATATAAGCGGCGGCACGTTTCTTGTGGCTGAGGATGCAGGTGGATTGGCCGGGTGCGTTTACATCGAGACGCAGCATGCTCGGAGCTATCTGGGTCTTCTTTCGGTGCAGCCGGCGCGGCAAGGGGCGGGCATTGGGCGGCAGTTGGTAGCGGCGGCGGAGAATCTTGCGCGCAAATCAGGTTCCCGGGCTATGGATCTGCGGGTTATCAGCGCGCGAGGCGAACAATTGCTGCCATTTTATCAGCGGCTCGGATATGACTTTGTTCGCACCGAACCCTTTCCGGCAGACTTGGTTACCAAGGCGCCCTCGCATTACATTCTGATGTCCAAGCCGCTGATTTAAGCGAGACATTTGCGATTTTAACGGCGCATTTGATTCATAGGGATTCTGTTCGTTCACCTTCTTTCAACTCGCCGGAAATTTTCAAACGCACCCTATTTGAGGCAGAATACGTGCGCTGTTTTCGTGTGCCAGGAGGATGGATGAATCGCAGGAGCATCATCGCGGGAATTGTTTTTGCAGCTGTGTCGCTCGCTCCGTTTGGAACGCACGTCATTGCTGATGAGCAAACGTTGTATGGCTATTCGGCGGAAGCTTCGCGCGCCGAGCGGCAATGGGAAGAAAAACTTCGTGCGATTCCTAGCCCGGAGAATCTACGGTCGTATATGCAACACCTGTCCGCCCGCCCTCACAACGTCGGCTCTCCTTATGACAAGGAAAACGCCGAATGGATCCTGGCCAAGTTCAAAGAGTTTGGTCTGGATGCGCATATCGAGCAGTTCGATGTGCTATTTCCCACGCCGAAAGAGCGGGCCGTTGAGTTAGTCGACGGCGGCCCGAAATTTGTGGCCAAGCTGCAGGAGCCGCCGCTGGCGCAGGATCCTACCTCGAACCAGCAAAACGAGCAGTTGCCCACGTATAACGCTTATTCGATTGACGGGGATTTCACCGCGCCGCTCGTCTATGTGAACTACGGCGTTCCGGAAGATTACGAGCAACTGGAACGCATGGGCGTTTCCGCGAAGGGCGCGATTGTTATAGCGCGCTATTTTCATTCCTGGCGCGGCATAAAGCCAAAAGTTGCCGCTGAACACGGGGCCGTTGGTTGCATCATCTATTCCGACCCGCATGAGGACGGATACGTGCAGGGCGACACATTTCCGAACGGAGCTTGGCGCCCCAAGGATGGCGTGCAGCGCGGCAGCGTGGCGGACATGCCGATTTATCCGGGCGATCCGCTGACGCCAGGAGTCGGGGCGACGAAGAACGCCAAGCGACTGAGCATAAAAGACGCGCAGACGATTACAAAAATCCCCGTGCTTCCCATTTCTTACGGCGATGCGCAGCCGCTGCTCGCTGCATTGACCGGACGTGTCGCGCCGGAAGGTTGGCGCGGCGGCTTGGGGGTTACCTATCACGTTGGGCCGGGTGCGGCGAAGGTTCACCTGAAGGTGAAATCGAACTGGGAAACGCAGCCAGTCTACGACGTTATCGCAAAAATTCCCGGCTCGGCATTTCCGGATGAGTGGGTGATTCGCGGGAACCATCACGATGCGTGGGTAAATGGCGCGGAGGATCCGACCTCGGGAATGGTTGCAGTGCTTGAAGAAGGCAGATCGTTCGGCGAGCTGCTGAAGGCGGGATGGAAGCCGAAGCGCACCATTATTCTGTGCGCCTGGGATGGCGAAGAGCCAGGCTTGCTCGGCTCCACGGAATGGGCGGAGGAGCATTACGACGATTTGCGCGCGCACGCCGTGGCTTACGTCAATTCGGACAGCAACGGCCGGGGCTACCTTGGCGTGGAAGGCTCCCATACGCTTGAGAAATTCAGCAACGATGTCGCGCGCGATGTTTCTGATCCGGAGACGCAGCTTTCGGTTTGGAAGCGCAGCCGCCTGCACGAAATCGCCATGGCCAAATCTGCCGAGCAGCGCAAGGAAATCCGCGAGCGCGCGGACCTACGCATTCCCGCGCTGGGTTCCGGTTCGGACTACACGGCGTTTTTACAGCACGATGGCGTCGCTTCCCTCAATATCGGATTCGGCGGAGAAGACGGCGGCGGCATCTACCATTCCATTTACGATGATTTCTATTGGTACACGCATTTCAGCGATACAGATTTCGTGTATGGCCGCGCCTTGGCGCAAACCGGGGGGACGGCCGTGATGCGCCTAGCTGACGCCGAACTCCTGCCTTTCGACTTCAGCGATTTCGCCGACACCATGCAGACCTACGTCAAGGAGTTGAAAACCCTCTCAGAGAAAATGCATGACGACATCCGCGAACGCAATCGCGAAATCGAAGAGGGCCTTTTCAAGGCTACGGACGATCCGCGTCACCCGCTGGTCGCGCCCGCAACGGAGACTGTTCCGCCA
>DATBYP010000281.1:0-3558 GCA_036513675.1 Candidatus Acidiferrum sp. | reverse complement strand
GATGAAAGCGAAACAACCCAGAAGCGCACGCAGCCGGTTGATACTGACGATGGAATTGGCTGTAATCTTGCCTGCTGCCACCCTGGTCCTCCTGAGTGCCAGACACTTGCAAACCATCCAGCGTGATCGCGCGGTTGAAGCGGCCATCCAGCGCGACTTCAGTCAGGTCCTGGCCATTTCCGAAAAACAGATCAATCACAAAGCATACGAACTGATGGACGATGTTCGCAACGAGTTTCCAGTGCCTGGTGAGGCCTGCAGTGAGACCCTAGATAGAATTCTCGGCGCTCATCCGTATGTTGCCCATTTGATGCTCTACGATCCCGAGCATGGATTCGTTATGCGTTCGCGGCCTGACCGGCTAAAGAATGATCCTGGTTTTCGTGATGAAGCCGAGCACCTGTCCAAGATGATGGAGGGTTGGTGGAAACTGGAGTATGACGATTTCTCGAAGAAGCTGTCGAAAATGGATGAGAAGGGAACGCCTTATTACTTCGATGGAGAGTGGATGCCGCGTGGCGATAAGCATGTCTATACGTCCACCGCGATTTTCCTAAGGACCGACAAAGAGACCGGAAAGGCCGCCATCGCCGCCATCACCTTTGACGGGGACTACCTGCGTGATCAATTTTTCCCGCAGACTCTCGACCAGGTTATGAGCCGCAATGTGGCCGAAGACCAAACCGATAAGAATGCGGTGATCATGGTTCGCCCCAAGAGTGACTCCACTCCGATTGCCTACGGCACAGGGTGGGACGGCGGCAATGCCGAGGTGGAGCGCAACATGGAGAGCGTATTCCCAGGCTTGGTCCTCGGCATGAAGTTGCGTGGTACTACCCTGGCGGCCATGGGGCAGCATTTCATGCACACCAGTGTTTTGACCCTGGGCGGACTCTCGTTCCTTTTGGCCGGCGGAATTTACCTTACCTATCGCAACGTGAGCAAAGAAATGGCGCTGGCCCGGCTGAAGTCGGATTTTGTCTCCAATGTCTCGCATGAATTGCGCACGCCGCTCTCGCTGATTCGGTTGTACGCCGAGACCCTGGAATTAGGCCGACTGACCAGCCCGGAGAAACACCAGGAGTATTACTGCATCATTCGCAAAGAGAGTGAGCGTTTGACCGCGCTGATCAATAACATCCTTGATTTTTCGCGCATCGAGGCCGGCCGCAAAGAATATGACTTCCGCGAGACCGACATGCGCGAGCTGGTGCGCAACACGCTGGAATCCTACCGTTATCAGATTGAGCAGCACGGCTTCACCTTGGAAGAGAAGATCGGTGACGTGCCCCCGTTGCGGGTGGATCGCGAAGCTATGGCCCGCTCACTGGTCAATCTGGTCAACAACGCGCTCAAATACTCGCAAGACCGCAAGTACATTGGAGTGAACCTGTATCGGGAGAACGGATCGGTGAAGCTGGAAGTCATTGATCACGGGATTGGCATACCGCCTCACGAACAGAGCAAGATTTTTGAGAAGTTCTATCGCGTTGGTGATCCGCTGGTCCACAACACCAAGGGGAGCGGGCTAGGGCTTTCACTGGTGCAGCATATTGCGAAGGCACACGGTGGTGATGTCGTGGTGGACAGCGCGCCCGGCGCAGGCAGCAAATTCACAATTAGCCTTCCGGTGAATCCGGCAGAGAACAAGGGCACAGCAGCTTCGGCATGAAGTCTGGTAGGAGGAAGTCGCAATGGCATCCATGAATACCGTAGCTAAGCTTCAAGTCGGAAAAAACAAATCGGGAGAACCTGATATGGCCAGAATCCTGATCGTCGAGGACGAACCCAACATGGTGGCAGGTCTGCGTGACAACTTCGAATTCGAAGGCTATCAGGTGATTACCGCGCCAGACGGCATCGCCGGTTTGGAGCGCGCGCTGAGCGAGGCTCCGGACTTAGTCATTCTCGATGTCATGATGCCGCGAATGAGCGGTCTGGATGTTTGCAAGCAGCTAAAGAGCAAGCGGCCCTCGATCCCGGTCATTATGTTGACCGCGCGAGGACAGGAAATAGACAAGGTCGTCGGACTTGAACTGGGCGCCGACGACTACGTAACCAAGCCGTTTTCCATTCGCGAGCTGCTTGCCCGCGTCAAAGCCGTACTGCGGCGCGCACAGACTGTCCCAAAAGAACAGGAACGCGTCTCATTTGGCGATGTGGAGGTAAATCTGCGCAGTTGCCAAGTCGCGCGCGGCGGCAAACCACTGGATTTCTCGTCGAAGGAGTTCGAGCTACTGAAGTACTTCCTTTGCCACCAAGGGGAAACCCTGAGCCGAGATCGCCTGCTTGAGGAAGTCTGGGGCTATGACCGTTTTCCCACCACGCGCACGGTTGATGCGCACATCGTCCACCTACGGCAAAAGATCGAGCCCAAGCCAGAAGAGCCTCGCTTCATTCTCACGGTGCACGGCACTGGTTACAAGTTTGTAAGTTGATCAAGCTTGCTATTTGGAAAATCACTTGTCGAGCGTTGCACAAATTCGCAGCCGGTATCAAAACACGAAGAGGACTGACTTCGCGGCAACGACTCGAACGGCGGGCCGACCTCGCCATCGTGCACTCGAAGATCAGCTTGCTGGCTTAAAGCGCGAGCACGACGATCTTCGCCGCGCCATGTACGAAGCTGCCCAGGTGCAGAGAAGACTCTGCGGTCCGCGTCATCTTCGCGCCGGTCCTTATGAGTTCGCCAGCGAGATCTTCCCAGTGCGTCATCTCTCCGGCGACTTCATCACCCTAATGCAGATCGAAGGCGACCTTGTCTTTGCGATCGGTGACATCGCCGGCAAAGGTCTCATGGCAGCGATGTGGTTTACCGATGTCATCGGAATGATTCGCCGGCAAATGACTACGGTCGGCGACCCCGCGGCTGCTCTATCAGCTGTCAATCGCGATCTGCTGCTCACCGGTCTCGAAGTCCCTTTGGCCACGCTGTTCCTGGCTCGCGTCAATCTGGAAAAGGGCGAGCTTACCTATTGCAACGCGGGGCATCCTCCCGCCCTGCTGCTCCGGGAAAATAGTGAAGTCGAGGAGCTTCGCGCCGGTGGACCAGTTCTGGGAGCGCTTTCCGCGGCCTCATTCGCGAACGGTAGCGAGCGACTTTGCCCTGGCAATACGCTGCTTGCTTACTCCGACGGAATACCGGAGTGCAGGAATGAATCTGGGGCTGAATTCGGAGCCAAAGGCTTGCTGCATGCGGCGCGGACATTTTCAGGTTGTAAGCCGAGCGTCATGCTCTTTTCTGTGCTGGCTGCAGTCGAGGACTTCGCTGGAAGCCAGCGTCGCGAAGACGATGTCGCGTTGGTCGTGTTGCACCGATTCGGCAGCTGCCAAAAATATTGATCGGACACCTTGTCGAAAGCGAACCAACTCCGCCGCATAGCTGACCACGTAAATGACGCTGCTGCATTGTCGTCTGTACCTCCGGCCGGATCCAGTCGCGTAGATGACGCGCAGCTGATTCGGGCAGCGCAACAGGGCAGTGCCGAAGCTTTCCAGCAACTCGTCGAGCGATATGACCGGGCGGTCCTCCGCCTCACTCTTCATCTAACCGGCTCT
>DATBYP010000280.1:0-3036 GCA_036513675.1 Candidatus Acidiferrum sp. | reverse complement strand
CCTCCGGACACAGCCTCAATCGATTGAATCGAGTCCAGCGGAATCTGATTTGAAAAAACTTTGCTCTGCTGGTCCGTGATCGGCTGCCCGTCCACGGAGAAAGAGTTCTCTGCATGATCGCCAAGGCCGTGAAACAGTCCGTTTGAATCCGCAACCACACCTGGCGAAGCCAGCGTAACCAGCGAGCTCACCGCCGACGATTGACTCTCGAGCGGCAGCCTTTCCGTTAAGGCGGTGTCCACGTCGGTATGAAAGCTGGGATCATTTTCCACCAGGTCCTCACCCTTCGCCTCCACAGTGACACTCGTGCTCGGCCCAGAGCCAACTTTTAAAGCGATGGTCATGTTGGTGGGAACCGTCGAGCGAACGTCCACATCTTGTGCAGAAGACGCGAAGCCTCCTGCAGTGACCGTCAGGTGATACGGATTGAACGGAATATTGCTGAAGTGAAAGCTGCCATCGCTATCCGTGGTTGTCTCCCGGTGGAAGCCGGTGACTGGGTTCGAAATTTCCACCTTGGCATTCGGTACCGTAGCACCGGACGGATCCTTAACCACACCATCGATCGATCCCGAATTGCCTAATTGAGCGCGGGCAGGCACCGCAGAAAGCAACAAACTTAAACTTAATATCAGAAATCCATAGCTGCGAAATCTATCCAACATTCTCTTCTCCTCGCCCCAAAATTGGGATGCGCATCGTTGGGAATGGATAGGAGCCGCCTGCAAAAGTGGCGGCCGCGCCGGCATCATGTTGTGCTAGCGCGAAGGGACGGCGACACGAACGCAGATATTAAGCGGAAGGAGGACCGCGGGAGGCGCGATGCAGCGCAAAGGAATCGAGCGGCGAAACGTTGTCCGGGAGAACAGCGTGCCAGGCGACTTGCGGCGCTTCAGGGATTAGATCGAGAGCCGCGGGCGCCAACGCCGGCATGTGTAGCGACTGGCAAACATGGCACGCGGTGTCCGCCCCACCGGTGTGGTCGTGGAGGAATGCGCCGCCAGCGGCGAAATACAATAGCGCCACGCAGCCCAATATGGCTAGCGCGCGCTTACTCGTCAGTTTGAGTCGCGGACACATTTTCTTGCTTCTAGACACATCAGTGTAGCAGTTAGGATGAACGCAAGACTCCTTCGGTTGCTATTATTCTAACTTCCTTCCCAAAGGATGACTTGACCTCGTAACGCTTCTTCCCTAAGCTCCGTCCTATTAACCACATGCACCAAGACCCACGGCGAATATGCACGCTGGCTCTGCTCCTTGCGATCATCTTCCTCGGCGCGCAATTCCATTTCTGCGCAGATCAGACCGCCGGACCAGCCTCTTCTCATATCTGCCCGTTTTGCAGCGTGGCGAGCGCTGGGGGAGTGGTGCACTCTCTTTCAATCGCTCCTCTCCCCATCGCCAACCGCTTAGAAACACGCGGCATCCGTCTGGGCATCTCGACCCATATTCCACGCGCCATCTCTCCGCGTGCGCCGCCATCCTGCCGCAGCGTCTCCTGACCACGGGTCTCCGGTCCTCCAAATTCCTTAGGGGTGTAGCGATATGAAGAAATTTGTAATTGTGTGCGTTATCTTCATCTTCTGCTTGGATTCCGCTGCTTACGCACAGGAAACCCCTCCCGCGGCAGCGATTTCGGCTCCACTGACTCAGGAAGCGCGCATGAAAGCCTTGGAAGACCGAGTCCGCACCCTCGCCGAAGAGGTCGCCGTGCTCCGCGGCGAGCTGAAGGCTGTCCGCGACGCAAAATCTCCAGACCCGACGTCCGACGCGCCCGTACTACTAGCGTCTTCGCACGTCGAATCCGGAACGCTTGCCGCTGGCCTTGCGACGCCAGCTCCAAGCTCTGGGGCTTCGCAGTTGCCGCAGACGCAAATGACTGGAGGGACGCAACCGCAAACGTACGGCGGTGCGACGTCTAATGCCAAGCTGCTCAACCCGGACATCAGCCTGATCGGCGACTTCATCGGGAACGCCGGTCACAACAATGTCACGCCCTCCCGCGCCCTCGAGCTCCACGAGTCCGAAATCGGCATGCAAGCCATTATCGACCCCTACGCCCGCGCCGATGCATTCTTCTCTTTCGGCGAGACTGGCGTCAACGTGGAGGAAGCCTACGTGACATTCACATCGCTACCCGCCGGCCTGCTGCTGAAAGTCGGCAAAATGCGCGCAGACTTCGGCAAGGTCAACACCATTCATAATCACGCGCTCCCCTACATCGATCGGCCACTCGCCACCAATAATCTCGTCGGTGGCGAAGACGGCATCGATGACGCCGGCATGTCGCTCTCTCGCTTCATAGCCGCACCAAGAGGATGGTTTATAGAGGGCACGGCCCAGGTTTATCGAGGCGATTCAGACGATCTATTCAACTCCTATCGCCGTCAAGATTTGAGCGTGGTGGGTCACCTGCGCGGCTACCGCGACCTCAACGAATCCACCAATCTCGATCTCGGCATCTCTTACGCGCGAGGGAACAGTGCAGGGCTGTCCGCCGCGCCAAATCCTTCCGCCTTTTTCACCAACCTCTATGGTGCGGACGCGACGCTTCGCTGGAAGCCCCTGCGCCGCGCCATCTACAAAAACTTCCTCTTCCGGACGGAGCTCTTCTGGAGCACGCGCGACCAGTTGTCGGCGCTTAATATTTTCCAAACGCAGCATGCCTTTGGAATGTACTCTTCGGCGGAATACCGTTTGAACCGGCGCTGGACCGTAGGCGGGCGCTTCGATCGCAGCGGCCACGCCACCGATGCCAATCTGACGGACACAGGCTTTTCCGGCATACTTACCTATTGGCCCAGTGAGTTCAGCCAGATCCGCGGGCAATACCGCTATGGGCATCTTGCAGTTCCCAATCCTGGCGATTTTTCGAATGCCAACGAGTTTCTTTTTCAATTTCTGTTCGTGATGGGCGCGCATGGGGCGCACCCGTTCTAATTTTCGTCACTGCGGGGAGAAAAGAAACGCCATGCATAGATGTAACTTCAGTACGCGCCTGAGGGCGGTTTTTACGGCGCTGGCATTCTCGAT
>DATBYP010000279.1:0-8271 GCA_036513675.1 Candidatus Acidiferrum sp. | reverse complement strand
TCATGAGAAGAAGATCAGCTCGATGAAGGACCTGCTTCCCCTGCTCGAGCAGATCGCCAAGATGGGCAAGCCCCTGCTAATCATCGCTGAGGACGTCGAGGGCGAAGCGCTCGCGACACTCGTGGTGAACAAGCTGCGCGGAACGCTGCAGACCTGCGCCGTTAAAGCGCCAGGCTTCGGCGATCGCCGCAAGGCTATGCTCGAAGACATCGCTACCCTCACCGGCGGCAAGGCCATCACGGAAGATCTCGGCATCAAGCTGGAAAACGTGAAGGTCGAAGATCTCGGCCGCGCCAAGAAAATCGTCGTCGATAAGGACAACACCACCATCGTGGAAGGCGCGGGCAAGCCCGGCGAGATCGAAGGCCGCGTCAAGCAGATTCGCCAGCAGATCGAGAACACCACTTCCGACTACGACAAGGAAAAGCTCCAGGAGCGCCTTGCCAAGTTGGTCGGCGGCGTTGCGGTCATCAAGGTTGGCGCAGCCACCGAAACCGAGCTGAAGGAGAAGAAAGCTCGCGTTGAGGACGCCATGCACGCTACCCGCGCAGCGGTCGAGGAAGGCATCGTTGCCGGAGGCGGCACCGCGCTTCTTCGCTGCCTCAGCGCGGTCGAAAAACTCAAGCTGCATGATGACGAAGCTGTTGGAGCCGGTATCGTGAAACGCGCTCTGGAAGAGCCTGCTCGCCAGATCGCTCTGAACGCCGGCTTTGAAGGCGCTGTGGTGGTCGGTAAAATCCGCGAATCGAAGGACGAAAACTTCGGCTTCAACGCGGACACCGGCGACTATGGAGACATGGTCAAGATGGGCGTCATTGACCCGGCCAAGGTCACTCGCTTGGCGCTGCAGAACGCAGCCTCCATCGCGGGACTGATGCTCACCACCGAAGCCCTCGTCGCTGAACTCAAGGAAGACGAAAAGAAGAGCGCAGCGGCCGGCGGTCCTGGTGGCCCAGGCGGCGGCATGGGCGGCATGTACTAAACTCGATTCGCGAACGCGAATCTTTCCGGCGGGCCGATTTTTAATCGGCCCGCTTTTTTTGTTCACGGCAAGGGCAGCAGGTCCGCCCCGGCGCAACCTCTCGCTGAAAAAATCGGTGCATAATCCTTCCGTCGCCAGACGCACTTCGCGTGGCGAAGAGTTCAAGACAATTGCTGGCGCAACAAATCTTCCACGTCGTTGATTTTGTCGCCGAGCAGATTCAATTTGTGCGCCAATCCTTGAATCTCTGATTCCGCGCGACGGTTTACGTCAAAATCGAGTTCGCTGCGCAGGCGGTCTTTCGTGTCCTGGCGGTTCTGGCTCATCATAATCACTGGCGCTTGAATCGCAGCCAGCATCGACAAAAACAAATTCAGAAGGATAAAGGGATAGGGATCCCAAGCCGATTTTCCTAGAACCGCATTCGTGGCCGCGTAAATTACGAGCGACGTGAGAAAGATAATGATGAATGTCCAGGAGCCGCCGAAACCTGCGACGGTGTCGGCAATACGCTCGCCGAAGGTCATCTCCTTTTCGATGACTTCGTTCGGATTGCGATTCGCGCGCACGCGCACCAACTGCTGTGACGCGTGAAATTGCTTGCCCAGCACAGTGAGCATGTCCATGCCCGCCATCGGCTTGCGCTGCAGCAGCACCGCGATGTCGTGGCGGTCGACCTCGAGACACTGCGATTCTTCCAGTGCGACTGCCGTGGTTTGGTGCGGCGTCTGCTCCAGCATGGAAGCGAAGCCGAAGAATTCACCGTGCGCCGGCTCATCGACTACGACTTCCTGATGGTCCTGATCGAGCGTAGTGACCCGCACACGGCCGGTGACCATCACGTACGCCTGTCCGGCAGCATCGCCCATTTTGTAGATGCGCTGTCGCGGCGCAAACGTCTTCAGCTCCACCTGCCCGGCCAGCACAGCGGTTTCTTCGTCATCAAGCAGCGCAAACAGCGGGACATGCTTCAACGCTTCCGGATTGCACGACATTGGTCACCTCTCCTAAACCGAAATCGTGCCCAATCCCCCTCCGTATTTCAAGATGCGTCTAGGGCCGGTCTGCGCCGTTCCCGGACTGCCTTCGGAGCCCTGGCTATATAGGGAGGTGTGGGCCTTTCATCTTTCCTGATCCGACATTCGGGAGGTCAGGCCTTCCGATGTTCGCTGTGTTACTATCTCTTCAAGTCCGGCCCAGCTTCGCCCCCTTCCACGAACGGCAAATACTTATGCTTCCAGACGGAACACGTCGTAGTGGACGCATTCCCAAGCAGATTGCTATTACTCTCGTCGGAAGCGACATCGAAGGTCGCGTCTTTTCCGAGCAGACCAAGACCGTGGTGCTCAGCCGCCACGGCGCGGGCATCGTCTCCTCCTACAAGCTTTCCCCTGAGCAGGAATTGGTTATTCGCAGCGAGGAGTCCAAGAAAGAGATTGAGGCGCGCGTCGTCGGCCAGATCGGCTCGGACGGCGATACCTACATCTATGGCATTGCTTTTCTGAGTCGGGACGTCGATTTTTGGGGCATCGAGTTCCCTGATTTGTCGGAAACAGAAAGGCGTGCCAGCCAAACACTCCTCGAGTGCAGCAGTTGCCATTCGAGAGAGCTGGCAGACCACAGCGACTTGGCATCGGACGTAATGGCCATCAACGATGGCATCGTGCGCTACTGTCAGAAGTGCGGCTCATCCACGGTGTGGAGGCAGGCAGCGCCTGGCGCCTTGCCAACCGGGGACGGCGGGGCGTCCGCTAACGACAACCTGCAGCAGCCTGGCCCGCCAGGCTCAAAACCGGCCGACTTGCCGACCTCGAGGCCCCTGGCGGCAGGGACCAGGGAGCCGGAATCCTCTTTCGCCGGGGCGCCATGGACGCAAGCCGAAAGGGCAGCGCCTGCCGGTACACTTGAGCCGGTCACAACGCCCGCTTCGGCCTACGACGTGGCCACCGCAGAGGCGCCCGCTGACCGCTCCACGCAGAAAGAGCGGGAGAATCGGCGAAAGCATGCACGCACCCGCGTCAACTTCAAGGCCTGCGTGCGGCGACCAGGCTTGGCCGACGATGTCGTCGCGTGCGAAAACATGTCGCGCGGCGGGCTGCGCTTCAAGAGCACCAGGAAGTACTTTGAAAAGATGCTGATCGACGTGGCCGTGCCGTATTCGCCGGGGGACCAGGCCATCTTTGTGCCGGCGCAGATCGCGTACGTCCAGGAGCTGCCGGAGCAAAAATTGTATCGCTGTGGCGTAACCTATCTGCGCAGCAGTGGAAGGTGAGCAGATAGTTGCGAATACAGCATTGTGCCGAGGGCCATAACTGCTTTTTCTTCCAACCAAGCGGTGCTGCGGCGAATCTAAACCGTAAGCGCTATGGGTCGCCGTCTGGAAATCGATGCAGTACGCGGGCTAATGCTGGTCTGGATGGTGCTCACGCACCTGCCTACATTCTTGCCGACGTATACGAATCAGCCGTTCGGTTTTGTATCCGCGTCAGAAGGGTTCATCTTTCTGTCGGCGCTGTTCACCGGCCGTATCTATCTCCGCCTAGCTGAACGCGACGGCTATCCGGTTATGCGGCGCAACATGCTGTTGCGCACCTTGCGTTTGTACGCCTATCATGCGCTGCTGCTTGCGTTCGCGTTCTTAGTCGCCGTGCCGATCGCGGCCCGCGGCAATCACCCGCAGCTCCACAATCTGCTCGACTACTATTTTGCCGTTGGCCCTAAGCAAGCGATCACCGAAGCGTTTCTGCTGATTTATCGCCCTCCGCTTTTGGACATCCTGCCAATGTACATTTTGTTCCTGCTGCTCACGCCGCTCGCGCTGACAATTGCGCGCCGCGTGGGCTGGAGCTCGATTCTCGCGGGAAGCACGACCATTTGGTTTCTAGCGCATCTCGGCGTGCGTGAAGCCGAGCACGACTTCGTGAATCGCGTGCTGCGCGTCCCCATTCCTATAAACGAAATGGGATCTTTCGATTTATGGGCCTGGCAATTCCTGTGGATTCTCGGTTTGTGGTTTGGAGCGCGCTGGGCGCAGGGTGACCTTCCCGTCGAAAAATGGGCGCGGCGGGTGGTGATTCCCGCTGCGCTCGTGGTTGCGGTGCTTCTACCGTTTCGCTACTCGGTGGGGCGTGGAATCGACTTGGGCGCATTCGAGCCCTTATTTGATAAATGGCATTTCGGCGTCATCCGGCTGATTAATTTTGCCGCGGTGGCGGCCCTGTTGATTCGTTTTCAGCAGATACTAAAGCCGCTGGCAGTGCGGCCATTGGTGATGCTGGGGCAGGCTTCATTGCAAGTTTTCTGCGTCCATTTGCTTTTCACCTTTGCGGGGCTGACGCTGCTGGGCAACGCGGCAACGTTGAGCGCGTGGGGACAGATCGCCTTGTTGGCCGCGACTCTGTCCGCGATGCTGCTAACCGCGAAAATATTCTCGAAATCGGAGGCGAAAGTAGAGCGGAACGGCGAAAGCACCCCTCGTGCACCGCAACTAGCTACCGCCACTGCAAGCGGCCTGCCAAGCCCCACGGAACCTCCGCTGCAGTTGCAATATGAGGCGAGCGCAGCCGCTCAACGTCATAGCTCTGACGTTAACCTGCCTGCTTCCAAACTTCCCGTCTAGTTAGAGCGCCCCTCCCTGTAGTACCCCCATGCCGGTACCCCTGTTCTATGGGTAGTTCCCGAGCGCACAGCGAGAATGTGCAGAAGGGACCGCTACCGGTCTCGCTCAGAGGCTCGTCCAGACCTATGTCCGAACACTTGAGGGCTGTAACAGCGCTGCAATCCGTGCCCGTTCCCGAGACGCGAGCAGAGCGTCGGCAGATGCGCCGCGCGGGAATCTCCCTGCAAGTCCGGATTCGCACCGCGGATTTCAACGACGGGAACTTCGATGAAGTGCGAATGACGCAAAACGCCTCCCGGAAAGCCATCTATTTCTTCACCGAGTTGAACCGCTATTACAAGGGGATGCGCGTCCGTGTGACTTCGCCGTATGACCCCAAGGCCGGAGCGCTGAATTTGGAACAAATCGGGGAAGTAGCACGGGTGCACCGGCGGGCAGACGGGTACGGAGTCGCAGTGGTAATTTTGGCTGGCGCCCAACCGTCCGAGACGCAACCCTCTGGCCCGAGCGCGGAGACCTCATCGACGAACCCGCAAATAACCGGCATCGCGAGCACCGCGCCAAGCGAGCGCCGCTGCGCCAACCGGTCGCCCTTTGTTGCGCCGGTCGAGATGTTCGAGATGCGCACGGGATCGCGTATCCAGGCGCGCACATCGGATTTGAGCCCACAAGGCTGCTATGTCGATACCTTGAATCCGCTTGCGTTAGGGGCAGCGGTGCGCATCCAGATTCACCGGTCGGGCTTGATTCTCGACGTGCTTGCAAACGTCAGTTCACGGCACGTTGGCTCGGGGATGGGCCTCGAGTTCGAGGAAATCACGGAGCCGCAGAAGGCCGTGCTTGAAAGTTGGCTCGGCGAACTGGGCTTGCCTCCCCGAGCGGTGTTCGACAGCCCGTTTTCTGCTAAAAATCCGACATCATCTCTTGGTGATGATTGCGCGACGCGTATTGTTCAGGTGCTGCTGCGCAAGGGCGTGCTGAGCCAGTCTGAAGCACGGGAAATCCTGAGCGAGTCCAAGGCCTGAGCGGCGCCGACCTTCTAATCCTATCTTCGACAGGAAATGCAAGCCCGGCATCTAATTGCCGGGCTTTGTTCGTTTGCTTCGACTGCCGCCATCATTCTGCGGACGCTTTAGAAACGCAGGACGACACCCGCGGAAAAGCGGGGTTGGTTCTGCGTGTTGGAGTTGAAGTGGGTAAAGAGGTAGTCGATCTCGATGGGACGCAAAGAGATAAAAGGCAATACCTTGAGGTCCAGGCCGGCACCGAGCGTGGCAGCAAAGCCGTCTTGGGTAGTGGGCGCTATGAATACCGGGCTGCTGCTGGAGCCGACGGATTCATGGGCACCGCCGACGAGAAAATGCGCGAAGGGAGAAATTGGTCCTGGGAAGCGAAGCTGCGGCCCAACTAGATACGTTTTCAGGTGCGTGTTAGAGCCCTGGTGCGTGCCGGAAGTGTCGCTGTACTCGGCGGCGAGAGCAAGTGGACCTAGAACTCTTAGGGCGCCGGAAACTTCCCAGCCGTTCAGGTTGAGATGTTGTGTGTTGGCGGCAGTGGGGCAGCCAGGGACGGGGCAGAGCGCGGCAGTTTGCAGGAACGTGACGGGAGCATGCGTAAAGGAATAGCCGCCGTAGAGTTCGATGTTCTGGGCGTGCGAGGGTGAGGCGAACAGGAGTGCGGCGAAAACGAGAGTGCAGATTGACGCGAAAATGCGCATAGACGGACATCCCCCTTTTAGAATTGTTGGCTAGGTTCGAGGTTGGATGCGTTGATTTTCGCCAGCAGTTGCACGCAGTGTTAACGATGTGCCTTATTCGTAACGAAGTGTGACGATGGGGTCCACTCGCAGCGCGCGGCGCGCGGGGATGTAGCACGCCGCGAGAGCCACTAAGGGAAGTGAGAATGCCACTACGAAAAACGTCAGTGGATCCGCCGAACTCACACCGTAAATCATCGTGGTCATGAGTCGCGTCAACGCGAAAGCTCCTAGCAAGCCAAGCAAAACGCCTACGATGGCCAAACGTGCGCCTTGCCTGACAATCAAGCGCATCACGTCATTTCGGCTCGCGCCGAGGGCAATGCGAATCCCGATTTCACGTGTTCGCTGGGCTACGCCGTAGGCGGTGACTCCGTAAATCCCGACGCTCGCCAGGATCAGCGCGAGCGCAGCGAAAAGACCAAAAAGGAAAAGATTCAGCCGTGGAGACACAACGGACATGGTGCGCACTTCCTCCATTGTTCGGATCCTGGTAATGGGCAGGTCTTTGTCGACGTCCCAGACAGCAGCGCGAACATTGCCGGCAATTGTTCTGGGGTCGTCGCCCTCGGTGCGCACAACCCAATCGCGCAGAATTCCGGCGCGGTCGGCGAATTGTGTGATGGGGAAATACATGGTGGGCCGAGGAGCGGTCATAGGATCGAACTCGCGGACGTCGCCAACAATGCCGCTAATCGTCAGCCATGGAAACTCGCCATCATCCGGGCCGCCTTGCCGGATACGCGTCCCGACGGGATCTTCGTTCTGCCAATACGTCTTGGCCATCGCTTCATTAATCATGACGACGGGTTGAGACTGAGGCGCATCGCTCCACGAGAAAGCTCTTCCGCGCAGCACACTGATCCGCATGGTTTCGAAATATCCAGGCGTCACCACGTTATAGCCGGCCATGGGGATTTGGCCGGGAGCACTGGGCGCGCGGCCCTCGATGGTAAAACCTTTGCTCCCACGGGCAAGAGTGAGGGGGATAAAAGTAACGGCTGCGGCGGACTTCACTCCTGGCAGGACTTGGATTCGTTCCAGCACTTGCTGATAAAAAACGGCACGCTGCGATAACTGCGAATATCGCTCGCCCCGGGGAATGACGCGAAACGTCAGGATTCCCTGCGGGTCAAATCCTAGCGGGACGTGTTCGATCCGCAGGAAGCTCCGGAGCAGAAGACCCGCACCAATTACCACAATGGCGCCTAAAGCAGTCTCTAAAACCACCAGCAGACTGCGCGTCCGCAGGCGCGAGCCCGTGGCCGATTCGCGAATCCCAGATTTTAGCGTTTCATGGACGCTTCCGCGCGCAGCCTGCAGCGCGGGACCGACACCGAACACAATCCCGGCCAGAATCGAGAGGGCGATACTGAAAATGAGCACGGGAACGTTCAAGCTGAATTCTTCGGCGCGCGGAAGGTTTGAAGCAGCGAAAAGCTTGAGCGTGGCTACGCACCAGCGCGCCAGCAGCAGTCCGAAAGTGCAGCCCAGCAGTGCTAGAAGAACGCTTTCTGCCAATAATTGCCTGGCGATTCTTGATTCGCTGGCACCCAGCGCCAGCCTCAGAGCAATTTCCCGCTGCCGGACAGATGCGCGCGCTAAGAGCAGGTTCGCCACATTGGCGCAGACAATCAGCAGGACCAAACCGACCGCAACCATGAGCACCAGCAATGCAGGGCGCACCGGGCCCGCGATGTCATCTTGCAAGCTCTTGACATTGACGGTCTGGGCCGTATTCGTCGCGGGATACAGTTCGGCGAGATGTTTGGCGAGCGAATTCAACTCCGCCTGCGCCCGCGTGAGCGTAATTCCCTCCTTCAGGCGCGCGAAAACCAGGAGAAAATGACTGCCGCGATTGCTCAGTTCCGAAGGGCTCAAACCCATCGGAACCCAGAGCTGGTCGTCAGAATC
>DATBYP010000278.1:0-10978 GCA_036513675.1 Candidatus Acidiferrum sp. | reverse complement strand
GGGGCGGCTTCTTCGACCATGTGCCGCCCCCGCGAGCCGCCGCTCCGAACAACGTCGATCCCGATCTCGTGAACGGGAAAGCGTTGTTGGGCGTTCGTGTGCCCACGGTGATCGCCTCTCCCTTCAGTGCCGGGCAGCCGAACGATCCCCGAGTAAGCGCATTGGTGTTCGACCACACCTCTGTCCTGAAACTGATCGAGTGGCGCTGGAGTCTCCCACCGCTGACAGCACGCGACGCCAGCCATGACGTGCGCAATCTTGCCTACGCGCTGAATTTCGAGCATCCTAACGATTCGGTCCCCACGCTCCCGCTGCCACCCGCGCCGTTGCTCGGCGCCCCATGTCTAGGCTCCGGTGGCATTCTCGGCGCCGCACCCACGCCCGACGCCAATGTTTGGAGCGAGCTTACCCGCTCCGCCGCCGCAAATGGCTTCGCCGTGAAACTGCCATAGGAAACGCGTTGCGTAGGGCGCAGCACCGCTGCGCCCCATCTCCGCCTCACGTCTGCCTAGCTAGTCTTGTGAATGGAAATCGAACCGTAGCTGGTCTTGAGGATGATCTTCGGCCCGCGTCCGCGTCCGTACTTGCCTTCCAGATGCGAGTCACCCGAATCGGTCGAAGTTCTCTTCAATGTATCGGACTCGAATTCAGAATCGATGTCTCCCGAATGACAGTCAGCCAATATTTCAAAACTGGAAGACTCCGGCAAAGTAAGCGTGATCGCTGCTGAAGCATTCGTGATTTCAATGTCATCTTTCGGCGGCGAAGAGAAACGTACCTGAATATTGCCGTTGCGATCGTCAATCTTAACTTTGCCGCCCGCGTTCTCGATCGTGATGTCTTCATCGCGCGTTCGCGCAATCAGGTTGCCCGGCGCATCGACTACTTCCAAATTCCCTGAGCCCGCTTCCATGTGGCCCGAGAGCTGTGTCAGCGTCAAATCCGTCCGGTGCGAGACAAACCGCACACCCTTCGCCACTTTTTCCGCGCGAATCGGCCCCACAAATTCTCCGTTGATGGTAACGCTGCCGCTGGCGTTAACGACCTCGACGCTACCGCCGCGCCCGGAAATCTTTACATCGCCCTTCGTGTCCGAAAGTTTCGCGTCGCCGTGGCGCATATCAAGGCTCACGTCTCCCGTTGTGCCGCGCACTTCGATGTCGCCATTGCCGTTGTCGATGTTGACCTGCGAAGCCATGTCGGAAACGTTCACGTCTCCCTTTTCGCTGTGAACGGTCAGCAGCGCCTTCTTCGGCACGCTGATGTCCATATCCACCTTGACCCGCGAGTTCCCACCGCCGGTCGGCCGCACTTCGTAGCCGTCGCCATTCTGAACGATCTCCGCCGACACGTGCTCGCTCAGCTTCTTGGCTGCGTTCTCGTTCCAGCCCTTTACGTTGACCTTGCCGGAAACCCGAATTTGCGGTTCATCGGAAGCACGAACGACAATGTCGCCGCGACCGCCGCGAACAGTAACCCGCGCATTCGCCGGCACAGTTTTCGGCGCAACATCGATGCTGCTCGCAAAGGTTTCACCGGGAACCTCAATATTATCGAAGAGGCCCGGCACGTGCTGGCGTGCGTGGTCGACTCCGATCACGATGCCGATCACCGCCAGCAGACCCAGCACCAGCAAAACTTCCCCCGTACTAATGCGCGAAGCACCCGGCTGCGACCCTCGCGCACCTGCCGTCCGCTCATAAATCTTGATCGCGCCCCAGAAAATCAGAATCAGCGGCCACCAACGGAGGATGACGCCGGTTAGCTCGAATCCGCGGTAATTATGGAGAAGCAGCAGAAAGCCGATGAAGATCAGAACCAGCCCGCTGAAAACGCTGCTGCCGCGAGGGCGAAGTCTGGACATGAGTAGTTATTGTCCCTGTCCCGGCAGCGAACTCTGCGCGGGGCCGCCCGTAGCGGGAGGAACGGACGCGGGAGGAACAGAGGGAGGCGGCGCGGAAGTCCAATCGACGTGGCCGGTCATTGGCGCCATGGAAGACGCCAGCAGCACCGCACCGATCACAATCAAAATAAACGGATACGTGTTCGAGAAATCGAAAGCATCGTTGCGAGCTTCATGCAACAGAAACAACACGCCGATCGTGACGATTACCGCCGGACCCATCAGTCCGCGAATCGTGCACCGTGGACACCGGCAGCGAATTTCGTTTGCCATACCTACCGGCCCTCAAGCCGGTTTCGAAACATCAAAAGTCCCACGACAATCAAAATCACCGGCCAAAACTGCTGAATCCGCCACCACGGAAACCAATCAAAATTGTGCAGCAGCAGCAAAATCCCGATGCCGATAATCAGGAACGGTCCGACGGGCTTTCCTTTGCTGAAATTTTCCAGTGGATCTTCCAGCCGCTGTCCCGCCAGCCGCGCTTTCGCCGTCCGGTACGCATCGATCGGCATGTAAACCCATAATGCGGAGATGCAGATCCACAGCGCCGCCTCCGCTCCGCCGCTCACCGCACCATCTACGCCAATGATGAAGAGAAAAAGAAAAATCGCCAGGTGAATGATGCCCTTGCCGTACTGCTCGTTGTAAAACGCGCCAAGCCCCGGCAGAAAGCCAAGGAAAAACGCCAGCAGCGGACTTGGCCCAAGCCCTGGCGCCGGGCGCGGCCCCGGCCCCGGATCCGCAGGTGTCGGCATCGGTGCGCCGGGAGCGCCAGCGGCCGTCGTCGTCGGAAGCCCCATCACGTTAGCGAGGCAATCTTCGCAATACAGCACATCGCGAACCGGCCGCACGCACACCGCGCACATCGCCTTCCCGCAATTCCGGCAGTACCCTACGGCATCCGCATCGGGATGCACCACGCACTTCATAGCACGCTCCTCGAAATCATAGTCCGCCGAGCACGCCGCAAACGGCCGGCAACTCGATCGCCAGCACTTCTATGTGCCGCGCCAGATCATTGGCGCGATTCTGCTGCCGCGGCGTTGCTGGCTTCGAGCCATCGCTGCGGCCTGGCTGCTTCGGGGACGTTTCTGGAATGGTGTTTTCTTGATTTGTGCGTAGATCGTTCTCTTCGCGCAACCGCGACTGAATCTCGTTCACTACGCGTAAATCGTTTACAAACTTCACGCTGCTCGCGTACGCCAAATGCGCCGACCGGTCAGCATTGCGATAAATCGTCGCCGGTCGCAGGTCCGCCAACTTCGGATGCCGCCAATTGAATCCCGACGCGGTCACAACAATGATCAGCGTAGCGGCCACAGACAGCGCGCCGTACGCAAATCGTATCGAAGCAGCGCCCCGAACCCAGCCCAATATCGCGCGCCAGCCAGTCGTCGATTCGCGCGGTCCCAAAGTCTTGTCCAGAATCGAGTACACCAGCCGCGGCGGTTCTGCAATCTGCTCCATCGCATGCAAGCCGGTCAGCAAATCCGAAACGCTCGCCACCAAAGGAGCGCACCGTGCACACGAAGGCACATGCGCAGAAAACTCCGCAAGCTCAGCCGGGTTCAGCACCCCGTCGAGATAATCGCTAAGCCGTGCTTCCGTTTGTTCGCAAGTCCAAGTCATACCGCACTCCAGAGCCCCCTACCGCGAAACGCTTCATGACGGCCGCACTCCCATCTGTTGCAGAATGCGCGCCAGTTCGATCCGTCCGCGGTTAATCCTTGATTTTACCGTGCCTTCGGGCACCGACAGTACCCGTTGTATCTCACCGTATTCCAATTGTTGCAAGTCCCGCAAAATCACTGCCTCCCGCAATTCCGGCGAAAGCTTCGTAAGCGCCCACTGTATCTGCCCGCTCAGCTCGCCCAACAGCGCCAGTTCGTCAGGTCGCCGCGCCGTGGATTCCTTGTTTTCGACCGCCGGCATCGAGTCATCCAGGGAATCTGTTACCCGGTCCCGCTTCGTCCGCCGGTAATGATCGATCAAGAGGTTGCGCGTCACGCTGGTCACCCAAGTTGCAAATCCGCCGTGCGCCGATCGATAGCTCGCCAGGGTGCGGTAGACCCGCAAAAACACGTCCTGCGAGAGGTCTTCCGCCTCCGTGCCATTCCCCGTAAACCTATAGCAAATGTTGAAGATGCGGCGCGAATGGCGGCGCACAAGCTCCTCCCAGGCCGAACCGTCGCCCTGGAGGCATTGCTGGACCAGTTGGGCATCCTGCTCCAACGTCTCATCAGCCTCGAATCCTGGTACGGTGACATGCGCGGCGACCCTCGGTCCATTTCTTGCTAAACCGTGGGCAGCCATCTCGGCCTGCCATATTATGGAACGAAAAGTGCCCCTGAAATGTTCCCTAGGCACCTAACCCCGTGGCCGCAACGAATCGCCGCATCTTACTCATCCGCAGGGAGAAACACAACGAATGTCCTGTGTAGATACAGCAAGCCTGCGAATCTGCCTGGGTTCTTGGTGGAACTCACGTGTCCTCGCTTGTGAGAGGTTTAGCCTGAGATACGCCAAAGCGTATCAAAACGTTTCACCGCGCAACGTTATCAGCGGTCGGTTCCCCATTTCGGCCTTCCTGAACGGACCTCAGAACTTGACACAGTCAAATGACAGAGTGGCGAACATGCCGACAGTTCCACGGGACGGCTGACCTAGCCATAACGCGCGTGAATTGACGCATCGCCCATTCTGCCAATCGCTTCCAAGCTGTTTTCATCAGCGACACCGCCTGGCACAGCTATTGCTTTGTTCCGTGCCGGCTACCGTTTGACAAAGGGGTACGGAACCACGGGAACGCTTGGTGCAAGCGGCCGGGGAGCGAATCATTTTGTGAAGTTGTCCGGGTGTCGAGGAAGTTCAACGCGGTTGCTTTTTCGCAGTTTGTCTCGCAGAAAAAACAAATCGAAGTATAACTAAGGAGAAAGTAAAAACATGAAGTCCAGACTGTTAGCAGGAGTAGTTTTCGGGATGGTTTTGTTATTTACTTCCACCGCGCGGGCAGACGAAGGCAGCAAACAGGAAGCCAGCGCGCAAGGGACCGGGTTTTTCACCAAAGACTCAACCGGCAGGGGCCTCCGACAGACCTCGACCAATGCGGGCGGGTTCCTGCTGGGCTATCGTTATCATTTCAATCGTTGGCTTGCTGCTGAAGTGAATTATGGCCGCGTCCGCAGTACCCAGCGAACTTTTACACCGACCCCGACCGTGCCGCCTGGATTCGGGCCGGGTCCCGTCGTCATAACCACGTCTTCGCCCGTTCAGTCGGATATTCATGAGACTACTGCCGCTGGTGTCGTAACGCTTCCAAGCTTCAGGCGACTCCGGCCTTATGTGCTGGCGGGGACCGGCGCACTGACTTTTCATCCCACCCAGAACGCAGGTGCATTCGTCGCCGGAGCGGGTACCCAGTCGAAAGCAGTGTTCGAGTACGGTGGCGGCGCTGACTACAACTTCACCAGACACTTCGCGTTTCGACTCGAATACCGAGGCTTCGTTTACAAGCGTCCCGACTTCGGCCTGGTCGCATTGCGTTCGGACGCAACAACACATTCGGCTCAGCCGTCGGCCGGTTTCGTTTTCCAATTCTAGTTTGACGAAAAACCTATCCTCCAACAGCCGGCGCCATGCATAGTCTAGCGTGGCGCTGGCTTGCTTTTGTAGTCTCAGAGAAGGCACTAAACGACTACCTCCGCTTCTGATTAATTATAAAAGGCGCCCCTTTGGAGTAGGTTTTGATCGTGCCCATCATCGCCTACAGAAAGGAGCACCCTCGCGAATGACGCCAAGTATTGGGCTGGATGTTCATCAAGCAACGATCTCCGCGACAGTTCTGGATTCCGCCGGCAAGTTGGTGATGGGGTCCAGCTATATACTAACGGTCAGGAGGTGCACCCTGTGTGGCGCAAGTTCGCTCCCATCGTCATAGCTCTTCTGCTGTGCGGACGTTCTCCCCGGTTGTTCGCACAGGAGCGCGTCGAGGCTGGCATATTTCTCGATTACCTCAGCATTTCCCAGACTGACACTAACAACTTCGGAGTGGGCGGACGGTTCGGCTACCGCATTCATCGCAAAGTGATGATGGAAGGGGAACTTGCTTACGACTACGGGATCAACTTCCGCGAGGCATACCGCAACATTACGAACGGCGATATATCCGCGATACAACGCACGTCGATTGGCGTCACGCATGGGCTGTTCGGGCCTACGCTGCAGCCCGCGAAGGGTAGATTTCGTCCATTCGTCACTCTGAAAGGCGGGTTTATGGATTTCCGCCTGAGCCCAAGCCTACTACCGCTTAGCACTGTTGAGAGCACGCTCCTCGGCATTCGTACCTCCAGCTTAAACGTGGCAATGTATCCGGGAGCGGGAGTGGAGGCGAGTCTGGGTCCGGTGGGGTTGCGTTTCGAATTGGGCGACGACATCTACTTTAACAACGGCGCGCACAACAACCTGCGGATCACGTTTGGTCCGATCCTCAGGTTCTGAGTTTCTCGCCAGCTTTGGTTAGTGCTATGCGCGTCAATATCTGCGGTTCGCAGGGTACAGTCATGGCTAGTTCGGCTTCCGAAAAACCAGATCCCATTGACCGCGCGAGTATGGATCCCCGCTATCCTATCGGGCCGTATAGTCCGCCACCGACGATTGGTCATGCCGAACGCGAGGCTTGGATCGCGGAGTTGGAGACTTTGCCGGGCAATCTGCGCAATGCCGTGGAGGATCTGCGCGACGATCAGCTCGACAAGCCGTATCGGCCCGGCGGCTGGACCGTTCGGCAAGTCGTACACCACATTGCCGACGGTCACCTGAATTCCTATACGCGTTTTCGCCTGGCGCTTACGGAGCAGACACCGACAATCAAGCCGTTTGAGGAAGCGGCTTGGGCGGAACTTCCGGACGCGAAGTCGGGCCCGATTAAACCATCGTCCGCGTTGACGGACGCGCTTCACCGGTGCTGGGTGATGTTGTTGCGTTCGTTATCCGATGACGATTTCAAACGCAGTTATCGGCATCCCGAACGGGCCGAATTGACGCCGCTCGAACAGACCCTGGGTTATTTCGCCTGGCACTCCCGCCATCACATAGCGCAGATTCTAAGTTTGCTGAAGCGCGAACGCTGGTAAGGCCAACGCAGGAACGTAAGGAGCAACTCGCGAGCCAGCGGCGAGCGTCTTTTTCTTCTGAAGCCTTCCAGTGGGCCTAAAGAAGCAGTCCAAAAAGGGCAAGGATTAAGCGGGCCTGAGCAATCCGAACATGGAGCCTAGAATATGAAGATGTCGGCAGCCCTATTTCTTCTACTCGCTTGTCCGGAGTTTAAGTTTGACCGTCGCGTTTTCAGAGATGACAGAGGAAGAGGTAGCCCGTATTTTGGGCCGCCTACGAGCCGCCCTCAGAAAGGCTAAACTGACCGAGGAAGAGAAGAGAGCTGCCGTGAGCGCAACGCCTGGATACACGGTGTCCGACGTTGCCGACGTTGCGATTACGATTAAAGCCCGCTTCGCCAAAGGCACTCTCCAGTATTTTTGTGTTTCCAAACGCGAAGTTACGTAGGGCGTGTGGGTTCGTTCCGGCTCTCGAAAAGATCGAATCAACGATGCTCAAAGGGACTACGACAAAGGAGTCGCATGCCAGTGCAAATGATGATTAGTTTTCTAGCCTCCTTGGTGCTCACCCTATCTTCAACTGGTCAAATCAAACAGCCGAATCCTCAAAGACCGCTTCGGATTACGGGGACCTACAGCAATATGTATTACAACTCCGAAGGAGGAGACGTCATCGGAGACGAAGTCAGGATTGTCAACACTCGGCGCGGCTACCAAGGCGTGCTGCAGATTTCAGAGGGAGCACCCGAGCAATTAGTCATCGTAGACGTCAAAGTGGCCGGAACAAACGTCTCCTTTTCAATTCCTGACTCTTCTCCCTACGCTGGGACTTTCGACGGAAAGGTTGAAAACGGAATCCTTACAGGCGAATTCCATTTTAAGACCGGCGGGGCGGACAAAGTTGAACTAAAACGAGGCAAAAGCTATTGGGATTAGCCAATCAGAAGTTCTCTAGAATTAATACTTGCAAAAGTATATCCAAACAAATGACATTAACTTCCTTTAGGATGAACACTTATCCAAAACCCGGGGGGAGGGGGTACCTCCAAACGCCGACTCGTCACTCGCTGGTTCCCAAGGGCGGAAACAGCGTGGGAGTCTCCGCCGGATTGGCGGCGATGGCTTCAAGTTCGGGATAGCGGAGGCGGAGCGGATCGGGCACCTCGACTTTGGTGGACTTGAGCATGCTGATGAGTTCTAGTGCGTTGACCACCGCTTTGCCGAGGTAGTGGTTATTGGTGATTACAAAGGTTTGGCGCGTCTGCTCGCCAACCGCTCGAATGCGGTTGGCCCAGGGCGCGAGCTCCTTCGCCGAGTAAAGATAGTTGTAACGCTCGTGCTGCGGGACCTCCGGATCGTCGCTGAACCAAGTGTCGTAGCGGCGTCCGTGCATGCGGACATAGCCAATCTCGGAAGTGATTTGTTCCGAAGGCTCCAAAGAGCGGCCGATTAAGGGCTGATCGATGTTGCAGAAAGCTGCATTATGCTCGCGCAGAAGCGCGAAGAACTCGGGATCGTTCCAGGTGGCATGGCGCACTTCCACCGCGAGCGGGTAATCGGCGAAGCGTTTCAGGACACTCTGGAGGTACGCGGCCGCCTCTGCTGTGCGATGAAACGCGAAAGGGAACTGCAGCAACACGGCTCCGAGCTTGCCGGCCATGTGCAGCACATCGAAGCCGGTACGCACGGCGCGTTCATCTCCCGGAGTGGCGCTGGGATCGTGCGTGAACTTCTGCCAAAGCTTTGCAGTGAACACAAAGCGTGGATTGGCGGAAACGCGATCCAACCACTGCTTCGCGTGCGCCGGATTCAACGGCTGGTAGAAAGAAGTGTTGATCTCGATCGTGTCAAAAAATTGCGCAAGGAACGTGGCTTCGTGAAATCCTTTCGGCCGCGGCGCCGGATACACGTATCCCGCCCAGTCCGAATACGACCATCCCGCAGGTCCGATGCGGATATCAGTCATGACGTGTAGCGCAGGGCGGAGTCCGCGGAGCCCTGCGGCCTTTCGCCGCTACGAATCGCTCGACCACCTGATTGCAGAGTAGGAGCCAAGACTGCAATGTGTCAAACGCCAGAGGCGCCGACGCCAAACCGGATTGCTGCGGACCGGGCAAGTTGTTATGCTTGCCTTACAATGCGGTGCGGAAACACTATCTGCGTCGCCGTTGTTCCTTCCGCAAGCACTCCTACAGGTGCATACATGAAACTTTCCATCAGCTACAAACACGTGGACGCTCATGAAACCGCCGAGAAGCAATGCGAGCGCCATATCGAGAAACTAGCGCGCCTTTTGAAAAGCTATGAGCCGGACCTGGTGCAGCTTCACGGGGCTTTTTCAAAAAATACGCACAAGCAGGAGCATTCATTTTCGCTCAACCTTTCCTTGCCCACCGGCACGCTGCACGCGACAGGCATTGGCGGCAATGTTCGCGCGAGCTGCAAGAAGGCTTTCACGGAACTAGAGGTGCAAGTGAAGAAGCATCAGTCCCGTCTGCGCAAGGATTATGAGTGGAAACGCAAGCGTCTGCGGCCGCGTCCCATTGAAGTGTCTTGAAGGTCTTTCCGTAGACGTTTATCTAGCATTTATCTCGGGGCGACAACAATAGCGGAGGAGATAAACTCGTGAATCGCGCGGCTTTGCTGCGATCCGCTGTGGTGGCGCTGCTCAGGAACAAGATGCGCAGCGTTTTGACCGTGCTGGGCATCACCATCGGCATCGCGGCGGTTATCTGCGTTGTCGCCATCGGCAAAGCCGGGCAGGCGCGCGTCGAGCAGCAACTCAACAACCTCGGCGACAATTTTGTGTGGGTCGAAGCGGGCGGCCGCGCCGTCAACGGCGTTCGCACGGGAACACACGGCACGAAGTCGCTGACGGTCGCGGATGCGGTGGCCATCAAGAATCAAATCTCTCTGATCAAGAGCGTTTCTCCTAACGTGGATGGCCCGATACAAGTGATTTACGGGAATCAGAATTGGTTCACGCGTTTTCGTGGCGTGTCGCCGGAATATTTTGACATCAAAAGATGGTACGTGGATCAGGGCGCGGTGTTTTCGCAGGAGGACGTCGACCGTGCGGCGGAAGTCTGTGTGATTGGACGGACCGTGCGCGAGCAACTATTTGGCGTGGAAGATCCGGTCGGAAAAGTCATGCGAGTAACGAACGTGCCGTGCAAAATAGTGGCTACGCTGCTGCCCAAAGGCCTGTCGGTTTCTGGGCAGGACGAGGATGACGTTATTGTCTTGCCGTACACCACGGCGCAGAAAAAGATTAAAGGGATCACTTGGCTCGACGATATTTTGTGTTCCGCGGTGTCGCAATCGGCCGTGAAGGTCGCGGGCCAAGAGGCTGCGGCGGTGTTACGCGATCGGCATCACTTGCGTCCTGAAGAGGAAGATGACTTCAACATTCGCAATCCCGAGGACATTATCCAGGCACAGTTGGAGGCCAGTCGCACGCTTACGATTCTTCTGATCGCTATTGCGTCGATTTCGCTTCTGGTTGGCGGCATTGGCATCATGAACGTGATGCTGGTTTCGGTCACCGAACGCACCCGCGAGATTGGCGTTCGGGTGGCTGTGGGAGCGACGGAAGGCGCCATTCAACTGCAGTTCCTCGGGGAATCGGTGATGCTGAGCCTTGTCGGCGGGGCTGCTGGCGTATTATTCGGAGTTGTGGGTTCCTACCTGGTGGGCCAGACGTTGAAATGGCCTATGCAAATGTCCCCGGAATCCGTAGTCATTGCCGCGATTTTCTCGATCGCCGTGGGAGTCTTTTTCGGTTACTACCCGGCGCGAAAAGCATCGCTGCTCGATCCCATTGAAGCCTTGCGATACGAATAAAGCGCGGACTGCGAATGAAGACAAAAAATAGATGGTTGATACTCGGAGGGGCGATCGCCCTGATTGCCCTGTTCGCCGCTTTTGGCTTAAATCACGCCAATGAGACGCAACATTTCAC
>DATBYP010000277.1:0-17965 GCA_036513675.1 Candidatus Acidiferrum sp. | reverse complement strand
GGGATGTCGACTTTGCGTGCGCCCATGGAGGACGCGGGAAGCGGGGCGTGGGCGTAGCAACCATTTTGTACGCCGACCATACGACCGGTGACGCCATCGCGGAGCATGTCTACGGCGATGTTTGCGAAAGTGATGGCGACGAGTTGATCGATGGCGTCGGGTTCGCCACTGCGGAGATCGTAAGTCAAGTCGCTAACCATGATTTCATCGCCGGTGCGCTTGCGGATTTCTTCTCCGAGCGCTTGGCCAATATCCATTTTCTTGCGATGACCGTAAGCGTCGGCTTCGCCGTATTCCTTGACGGAGCCTTCTTTCCAGACAGCCCCTTCCGAGACGATGACCAAAGCGTAGTGACTGGGATTGTTGCGCTTGTCATCGGAGAGAATCTTTGCCACCCGGTCGATATCGAAGGGGTATTCGGGGATCAGGCAACGCGTCGAGGTGACATAGGCGGTGTAGAGGGCGGTGAAACCGGCGTCGCGTCCGAAGATGCGGAAAACGCCGATGCGTTCGTGGGAGCCGAGAGTGGTGCGCTGGCGCGTGATCAGTTCTTTAGCGCGCGTGATAGCGGTGGAGAAACCAATGCAGTATTCGGTGCCTTGGACGTCGTTGTCCATGGTTTTGGGAATGGCAATGACGGGCATACCCGCGGCGGAAAGAGCGGCGGAGAAGCTGAGCGTGTCGTCGCCGCCAATGGTGATGAGGCAGCCGATGCCGAGGCGCTCGAGATTTTCGAGGACGATGGGAGTGAAGTCGTAGTGTTTACCGTCGAAAGGAAGTTTTTTGACGCGGTCGGAGTGAACAGTCTTCGGGAGCTTGGATTCGGACATTTTGCGCGGATTGGTGCGCGAAGTGTGGAGGACGGTGCCGCCGGTGCGATCGATGGCGCGGGTGTTTTCGCGATCCAGCGGGCGAATGTAGGGGTCGGCGGGATTCGAAGGATCCATGTGAGTGAGACCTTCCCAGCCTTTGCGAATGCCGATGACCGAGCGGCCGAGTTCGCTGGCGCGGTAGACGACAGACTTGATGACGGGATTTAGGCCGGGAACGTCGCCGCCGCCAGTGAGGATGGCGATCTTGTCTTTTGCGGGCACTGAGATTTGTCTCCCTTAAGCGTGTAATTAGAACGACCGCGATTGCGCTGACGAAAAGGCTCAAAAGGCTAGCCTGAGCTACAGCTAAGTTGGTTACGCTTTCCCCAACGGCTCGACCGTGAAAGCGGCGGCAAAGTCCGCCGCACTCCAAATTGTAGCCGTATAGTTTCGCATAATTTGAGGCTGTCTAATGTGCAAGGAAGCGAAAAAAAATCGATGGCACGAATTTAGTATTCAACGGGGCGATTTCTGGCTAGTCTATGCGTTCGCTAAGGGGGACTTCATGGCAGAGAGCCGTGCGCGAACGGCCGAGGCGCCGGAGTTTGGGGAGACGTTGCGCCGAGATTCTTGGTGGGCGGAGACGATTCCGGTGGTGCTGCTGCTGGGAGGATTCGGCGTTTATGCGACGTTGCGTGCGTTCGAAGGGCGATTTTATCAGTGGGGACCGTATCTCTCGCCGTTTTATTCGCCGCTGATTGACGAGCATCATCGCTGGTGGAAGCTTTCACCGGCGCTGCTGATTCTAGGCGGGCCGCTGGGATTTCGGGCTACCTGCTACTACTACCGGAAAGCATACTACCGCGCATTTTTTCAGGACCCGCCGGCTTGCGCGGTGAGTGAATGGAAGCGGAACTATAAGGGCGAAACGAGATTTCCGTTCCTTCTGCAAAACCTCCATCGATATTTTCTGTATTTTGCGGTGCTGTTCTTGGTTTTCCTTTGGAAGGACGTCTTTCTCGCGTTCAATTTTAACGGGAAATTCGGGATGGGCGTCGGCACGCTAGTGCTGCTGGTCAATATTATTTTGCTGACGACGTACACGCTGTCTTGCCATTCCTTGCGGCACCTTGCGGGCGGAAAGTTGGATTGTTTTTCGTGCGCGACGTTTGGGAAGCCGCGCTACAAGGCGTGGCAGTGGCTGACGTCTTTGAATGAGCGGCACATGTGGTTTGCATGGATGAGCTTGATCTCGGTTGGATTGGCGGACTTTTACATACGGCTGGTGGCTTCCGGCGCTATCCAAGATGTGAGGATCTTTTGAGCGATAGGTTCGAGACGCACGAACACGATGTGCTGGTGGTGGGCGCGGGCGGAGCGGGATTGCGCGCGGCGATTGAGGCGCTGGGGCAGGGCGCTTCGGTGGGCGTGGTTAGCAAATCGCTGTTGGGGAAAGCTCATACAGTGATGGCGGAAGGCGGAATTGCCGCGGCGATGGCGAATGTGGATTCGGCGGACGGGTGGAAACCGCACTTTCGCGACACGATGCGCGGCGGAAAAATGCTGAATAACTGGCGCATGGCGCAGTTGCATGCGCAGGAAGCTCCGGAGCGGGTGAAGGAGCTGGAGCAGTGGGGCGCGCTGTTTGACCGGACGGAGGATGGGCGGATTTTGCAGCGCGCGTTCGGCGGGCATACATTTCGACGGCTGTGCCATGTGGGGGATCGTACGGGACTGGAGATGATTCGAACGCTCCAGGATCGGGGCGTGCACATGGGATTTGATGTGTATATGGAGTGCACGATCGTGCGGCTGCTTACGGATGGCGGCCGGTGCGCGGGCGCGCTGGCGTATTGGCGCGAGACGGGACGCTTCGTGGTGTTTAAGGCGAAATCGGTGGTAATGGCTACGGGCGGCATTGGGAAGGCTTGGCCGATTACGTCGAATTCGTGGGAATACACGGGCGATGGAATGGCGCTGGCTTATGAGGCGGGGGCGGAGTTGATGGACATGGAGTTTGTGCAGTTTCATCCGACGGGGATGGTTTGGCCGCCGGGGGTGCAGGGAATTTTGGTGACCGAGGCGGTGCGCGGGGAGGGCGGAATCCTGCGCAATAAGAACGGCGAGCGGTTCATGGAGCGGTACGATCCCAAGAGGATGGAGCTTTCGACGCGGGACGTGGTGGCGCGTTCGATTTATACAGAGGTGAAAGAGGGGCGGGGGACGGAGCACGGCGGGGCGTATCTGGACATTTCCCATAAGCCCGCTGAGTACGTTAAGAAGAAATTGCCGAGCATGTACCACCAGTTTAAAGAGCTCGCGGACGTGGACATCACGAAAGGGCCGATGGAAGTGGGGCCGACGTGCCACTACATGATGGGCGGGATTCGCGTGGAGGCGGAGACGGCGCAGAGCTCGCTGCCTGGACTGTTTGCAGCGGGAGAAGCCGCGGCGGGTTTGCACGGGGCAAACCGCTTGGGCGGGAATTCGCTTTCGGACTTGCTGGTGTTTGGACGGCGTGCGGGCCTTGCGGCGGCGCAGCACGCGAAGGAAGTTACTGCTCCCAAATTGGATGAAGGGCAGATCAGCGCGGGGGAAAGCGAGGCGCTGAGTGCGTTCCAGCGGCAGGGCGGAGAGAATCCGTACGCGGTGCATCGTGATTTGCAGACAGTGATGCAAAACCTGGTGGGAATCTTTCGGATACGCGAGGACATGGAAAAAGCGCTGGCCGAGCTGGGGAAATTGAAAGAACGAGCGGCGCACACCGGGGTGGAAGGCTCGCGGATGTTCAATCCCGGATGGCACATGGCCATCGAACTAAAATCGATGCTTACGGTTTCGGAAGCGGTGACGCGCAGCGCGCTCGTGCGGGAAGAAAGCCGCGGGGCGCACAGCCGGATTGATTTTCCGGAACTCAGCCCGGAGTGGGGAACGAAGAATAATATTGTCTGGCAGGACAGAAATAAGATGGGGCTCCGGCAGGAGAGGCTCCCAGAGCTGCCGGCGGAGCTGAAGCAAGTTTTGGCCGAGGACAAATAGCGGAGGCTTGATGGCGGACGCGATTCTGAAAGTGTTTCGCGGAAATAAGGACGGCGGGCAAAGCGTCGAATTTAAGGTGCCGGTGGCGCCGGGGATGGTGGTGCTGGACGCGCTGCACTACATTCAAGGGCATTTGGCTCCGGACCTGGCGGTGCGCTGGAACTGCAAGGCAGGGAAGTGCGGTTCGTGCTCGGCGGAGGTAAACGGGCGGCCGCGACTGACGTGCAAGACGCGGATGGATGCGCTGCCGAAAGATGAGCCGATTACGGTGATGCCGTTGAAGACATTTCCGGTGATCAAAGACTTGGTGACCGATGTTTCGTGGAATTACGAGGTGAACAAAAAGATTCCGCCGTTCACTCCGAAGGCCGGTGCGGATTGGAAGTTTTATCAGGATGACGTGGATCGTGTACAAGAGTTTCGCAAATGCATCGAGTGTTTTCTATGCCAGAACGTGTGCCACGTTTTGCGAGATCATGACAAATATGAGGAGTTTGGCGGGCCGAGATTTTTCGTACGCGTGGCCGGATTGGACATGCACCCGATGGATGGCATCTCGCGGACGAAGCTCCTGAAGGATGAGCTAGGCATCGGACTTTGCAATATCACGAAGTGTTGCACGGAGGTTTGCCCGGAAGATATACACATCACGGATAACGCCATCATTCCGCTGAAGGAGCGGGTGGTGGACGAGTTTTATGATCCGCTTTTGTGGATTGTACGGAAGATTCGGGGGGCTGAGAGCTAAGGGTGTTGTTTGAGCCAGCGGACGCGAACAGCCGCAGGGCTCCGCGGACTCCGCCCTGTGCTACAGGGCTGGTAAGATCATCAAGAGCTGGTGCGTGGTGTTGTGAGGATTTTATGGATGTGAAACTGAAAACCATTTCTAAATCGGGGATTCCGGAAGCTATCGCGAAGGCTGAGTTGTATCGATATTTGAATGAGCCGGAGGAGGCGGAGTCGATTTGCCGGGATGTGTTAGCAGCGGAGCCAAAGCACATGCTGGGATTGCGGACTTTGGGGCTGGCGATAACGGATCAATTTGCGGGCGGACCTTCGGACCGGTACGCCGAAGTGGAAGGCATTTTTCAGCGTTTAGCGGAGCCGTACGAGCGGCTGTATTACACGGGGTTGCTGTGCGAGCGGCGGGTGAAGGCGCAGTTGCGGGGAGGGCGCGCTGCGCATACATTGTTGCCGCTGCTAGAGAAAGCGCTGCAATGCTTCGCAGAGGCAGAAAAGATTCATCCGCCTGGGAATGATGACGCGATTCTGCGGTGGAACCGCTGTGTCAGATTGCTGCAGAGTCAGCCGGATTTTGAGGCGGAAGAGGTGGTTTCGTTGGAAGCACAGGACAGCCCGCCGGCGTAACGAAAAGCGGGTCCCTCGGCTGCGCTCGGGATGACACTCCATTTTTGCGGCCTAAAGCTTGGCTTCCAGCTTTACATCAAGGGATTTCAGGCCGCGCAGACCGAGATTTTCCCGCCAGACGATCGGATCGGATTCTAAAGCGAACTCGGGGAAGCGCTTGAGCAAGGTACCGATGGCGATTTGTCCCTCGATGCGAGCGAGGGGCGCGCCGAAGCAGAAATGAGCGGCCCAGCCGAAGGCGAGATGACGATTGTCCTGGCGGGCTAGGTCGAGACGGTCGGGGTCGGGAAAGCGCTCGGGGTCGCGATTGCCAGCTCCCATCACTGCGATTACAGCTTGGCGTTTGCGGATCGTTTTCCCGCCGAGTTCGATGTCTGACGGAGCAAGGCGTGCGGTGTGTTGGCTGGGACTTTCGTAGCGCAATAACTCCTCGACTGCGGAGACGATTAGAGCGGGATCGCTTCGCAGGCGCTGCATTTCGCCGGGATGGCGCAGCAGGGTGAGTACGCCATTTCCGATGAGGTTGGTGGTGGTCTCGAGACCGCCCACCAAGGTGATGATGCAGTTGGCTATTATTTCTTCTTCGGTGAGGCGGTCGCCTTCGAGTTCGGCTTGTACGAGTGAGTGGACGAGGCCGGGGCAAGGCTTCTTTTTCTGATCCTCCACTGCTTTCCGGAAAAACTCGGTCAAGTTTTCGATGGTATCAAGCATGCTGGGGATGCGATCGGGGTTGTGTTGAAAATTACCGAGCATTTCCGCGAATTTGGCCGACCAGGTTTTCAGTTGCAAGGCGAATTCGGTGGAGACGCCGAACAGCTCTGAGGTGACGATGGCGGGGAGGGGTTCGGCAAAATCGGAGAGAACATCCATGTGGCCGGTGGGAGCGACGTTGTCCAGCAATTCGTCCGCGAGCTGCTGAATGCGGTTTTTTAAGGCGGAAACGCGTGCGGGGGTGAAAGCGCAAGCGGCGAGTCCGCGAATACGGCTGTGCGAAGGCGGATCGAGGAAGAGCATCTGTTTGACCATGACGCGGGCAAGCGGAGTCAGCTTGGAGAGCCCGATGGCGCTGAGCTGTTCGGGAGTGGGCGTGCGCGCGGCAGAAAAATCGCGGAGCACTGTGATTACGTCGGCGTAGCGCGTAACTACCCAGGAGTGCAGATAGGGATCCCAATGGACGGGATCTTCGCGGCGCAGGCGCTCGTAGAGCGGATAGGGATCGGCGAGCACCTGCGGTTCCAACAGGCGATAGAGACTCAATGGTGGCTGCGAATACGCTGAGGGGGGCTCAGACTGCTGCGGAAGGCCGGATGTCGTGCTGGTTCCCATGATCACCTGTTTGTTCGGTTCCGTTGTTTTCTTTACGAACCGCGAGAACGCGGTCAATTTCCGCAGATATTGCAGAAATGGTTGGGCAATCGAAAACCGTGCGGAGGGGGAGATCGACTTGGAAGGTGCGTTGAATTTCGACGAGGAGCTGAGCACCCAGAAGAGAGTGACCGCCGAGCAGGAAGAAATTGTCATCTGGATTGATGCGATCGACGTTCAGAAGGGCGGAGACGATGGGCAGCAGCTGTTGCTCTGTGCGGGTGGGACCCGATGAAATGTTTCCGTTTTTAAGGGAATTCGTGGAATCGGGCGCGGGTAGCGCGGCGCGGTCCACTTTGCCATTGGTGGTGAGGGGAAGGGAGTCCAGGGCCACAAACGCGTTGGGAATCATGTAATCAGGCAAGAGCGATTGCAAATGTCTGCGTAAATCGCCAGCGCTCACATGGACGCCTGGTTTCAAGACGAGGTAGGCGGCCAGGAAATAATTGCCGGAAGCGTCTTTACGTGGAACGACGATGCCGGAGTGAACGGCGTCGTACTTGCAGAGCGCTGCGCAGACTTCATTCGGCTCGATACGGTAACCGCGAATTTTGATTTGGTCGTCGGTGCGGCCGAGGAATTCGAAATTGCCGCCGGGAAGAGCGCGCGCGAGGTCGCCCGTCTTGTAGAGGCGCGAATTGGGAGCTTTGTCGAATGGATTAGGAATGAATTTTTCGCGAGTGAGCTCGGGATCGTTGAGGTAGCCGCGGCCGACACCGGCTCCCGCGATGTGCAGCTCGCCAATCGAGCCTGCGGGAACTTGTTGCAAGTCATCATCGAGAAGGAAAATTTGGGTATTGGAGATTGGGCGCCCGACAGGAGGGAGAGCAGCAGGCCGCTCGTGAGGAGTTAGCGCGCCGGAAAGAGCCACTACGGTACATTCCGTGGGCCCGTAATTGTTGACGAGCGTGAAGGGCAGCCCATCCGGGGGATATTGCTGAAGAACATCGGCGCCGGTGAGGAGGAAACGCAAGGAGGTTTGCGTAGGCCAGTCGAGAAAAATGAGGCGTTGCGCGATCGGAGTTGGAACGAAGCTAATCGTGATGCGCTGTGCAAGCATCCAGTCGCGGAGACCTCGGGGCGAGACGCGAGTTGTCTCCGGCGGGACATAGAGGCTTGCGCCGGCAGAGAGGTAAGGCCAGATTTCCCAGACAGCGGCGTCAAAGCCGGGGCTGGCGAGCATGGTGGCGCGGTCCGAACTAGAGACGGCGAAAGCGCTTTGATGCCAGTGGACAAGGTTCAACAGATTTTCGTGAGTGATCTCGACGCCTTTGGGACGGCCGGTGGAGCCGGAGGTGTAAATCACATAGGCGAGTTGGGAGGGCTGACAAGAACCCGGAAGCGGGGCGGAGGAATAGGCGCGCAGCAGAGAATAGCGGTCGGAAATGTCTACCTGTTGCACTGTTTCCTGGGAGAGTTCGATCTGGGAAGCAATGCCGTTGCGGATAAGAATGGGGACGCGAGCATCTTCCAGAATGAGGCGAATCCGCTCGGGTGGACTAGACGGGTCGAGTGGAAGATATGCGGCTCCTGCTTTCCAGGCGGCCAGAGCAGCGATGGCAAACTCGGGCGAACGCTCGAGGACAAGGGCCACGAGAGTGTCGCGCGTTGCGCCGAGCGACTGAAGATGGCGCGCGAGGGCGTTGGATTGCGCTTCGAACTCGGCGTAGAACAGGGTTTCCGTGGCGGCGGCTACTGCGGGGGCGTTCGGATTTTCCGCGGCCCAGGCACTTACACATTCCACCAGCGACAGAGAGGGTGCCTGACCAACGGAAGGGCCGCGGCCGGCCTTCTTCGGCGGTAGAGAAAGCTTTAGGAATTCAAGCCAGGAAGAACCAAGCCGAGATTCATTGGGCGAAAATGTGCTCATAGATTACGGGCCGAAAAATCCGAAATACGCGACCTTTGCTCCCAATTGAGATTTACTCCGCTACTAAACCAAAGCAATCGACAGCGAACGGCAACTCAGCAGACCATGGCACCGGCTGACATATCGCGGAGCCGGGTATCGGGATGTTTGATGACGTGACGCAATAGATTGACGTATTCGCCCAGCATGCGCTGCATGGTGGATGGATCGAACAGATCGGTGTTGTATTCGAAGCCGATCTCGAGTTCTTCCTTCATTTCGATGAGCACGCTCAAGTCGAATTTCGATGTAGCGGTATCCACTTCAAAGCGGCGCAGAGTCAGTCCGGGCCAATGAATCTCGGGCATCGGATAATTCTGCAAAACGAGCTGAATCTGGAACCAGGGAGTGCGATTCGCACTGCGTTTGGGGCGGAGATGGCGGACAACTTCGGAGAAGGGCACTTCCGGATGGAGGAAAGCCGCTAGGGCGGTTTCGCGGACACGGCTTAGGAGCTCCAAGAAAGTTGGATTACCGGAGAGATCGCCGCGAACGACGACCATATTTATAAAGCATCCGATCAAGGGCTCGAATTCGGGGCGAGCCCTATTGGCAATGGGCACGCCGACGACCACTTCGTCGCTAGCTGAATACGTATGCAACAGAGTTTGAAGGGCAGCCAACATAACCATGAAGGGGGTGGCGCGGCGCAACTGGCCAATTCCGGCGAAATCGGAGAGCGAAGAAGCGGGGAGAGTGGTTCGAAGCGTGGCGCCAACAAAGGTCTGTTGCGCAGGGCGAGCATGGTCGAGCGGAAGGAGCTCAGAATTTCCGGCCATGCCCTCGAGTTGCTGCTTCCAGAAGGAAAGGCAGCGTTGCGTCGCGGGCCCGTGAAGAAGTTCGCGCTGCCAACGGGCGAAATCAGCGTATTGGGCTTGCATGGGAGGAAGAGAGTGCGCTGTTCCGCCGGTCGACGCGAGATAGGCCTGCGACAACTCTTTCAGCAGCACACCAACGGACCATCCGTCGGCAGCAATGTGATGCATGGTCAGCACGAGCACGTGTTCGGTCTCTGTCAAGCGAAGCAACGTCGCGCGCAGCATCGAGTCTTTTGCGAGTTGGAAAGGGCGACGAGCTTCGCCATCGGCGGCTTGCTGAATCGCCGCCGGGTTTTCAGACGGGGGAACATGAGAAAGATCGAGGAAGGAAAGGCCTGTTTCCCGCTGCGGCCTGACCACGACGGACGGTTCGCCATGATCAAACAGAAAAATGGAGCGTAAGATTTGGTGCCTGGAAATAATGAGGTCAATACCGTCAGCGAGGGCTTTGCGATCCAGCCTGCCCTGTATGGTGAGAGCGATTGGGACGTTGTAAACAGCGCTATGGGGGACGAGCTTATCCCAGAAGAGCATGGTTTCCTGGGCGAACGAGAGCGGGGACATTTGCGGCGCCGGCGACTGGGGCGAACTGGGCGGTACTTCGGAACCGTCAGAGAAGAAGGGCACATTCTTGCCTTGGTAGAGAGAACCGGGCTGGGGGCAGTTCCACTAGGTCAGATGCGAATGATGCGACTTCCGGTACAATAAACAAACTGCTGGCGGCCGTCAGGTGGTTCGCTGAGGAAAAGAACGTGAGATTGAGTAGTGGCCGCCATATCAGACTGCATTGTGCATTAGCCTACAGAAACGTACCATCAAGTAAATCCTTTAGGTCTTCGCAGAAGTCGCTGGAAGGAAAATACCCAAGTCACGGCCCAGTATTCCTCTTGGTTAGCGCAAGACGGGCAGCACAATAGAGGTCGGATTTTCTTTGGAACGATGGACGCGTTCCGTGGATTTTACGAAGTCGGAGGCGGTGGCGTCTGGAATATTAATAAATTTTTGTGGGTTACGATCGGTCAGCGGAAACCAAGTGCTCTGGATTTGTATCATGATGCGGTGGCCGCGGCGAAAGGAGTGATTGATATCTGGCAAGGAAAAATTGAGGGCCGTGGGTTGATTGGGAGTGAAGGGCTCCGGCTTTTCGAAACTGTTGCGAAATTTTCCGCGGAACGGTTCGCCACGAACGAGTTGCTGATAGCCGCCCATTTCCACTTCCCTGGGATTGGGGTCGGGATTACGGAAGTCCATAGGGTAGACGTCGATGAGTTTCACGACGAAGTCGGAGTCCGTGCCGGATGTTGAAACCCACAAGCGCGGAGAAACGGGACCGCTGACGGTCATGTCTTCTTCCAGTGGATCGGTTTGGTAGACCAGAACGTCAGGGCGCTTCGCGGCGAAGCGCTGGTCGGCATCCATGTAGGTCTGCGGAATGTCAGTGGTGGGGAAATTCACGAAGGGCACGGGGCGGTTAGGGTCGCTGACATATTCGTCGAAGGCGTTTGCTGTTTCGGTAGGGGCTTCGGACAGGAGCCGACCGTCGGCGCGGAAATAAAGCGTGCGGGGTTTCGCATCTTTTGGAGGCCACGCATCGTAGCGGCGCCAGACATTGGTGCCGGTTTCAAACGCGTACGCGGTGGGTAACTTGGCATCGCCAGCGTCCTTCAGATGCTCGCGGAAGAAAGGAAGTAGGATCTTTTCGTTGTAGAAGTCAGAATTTTTGGCTGCAAAACTGACGTCCCCAAGGTGATCGCCTTCCGTGGATGCCCAGCCACCGTGGACCCACGGGCCGACTACGAGTTTGTTCGATGTTTCGGGACTGAACTGCGCGACTGAGTGAAAGATCTTGCGCGGCCCCACCAGATCTTCCGCATCAAACCATCCTCCTACGGTTAGCACGGCGCAGTGCACATTCTTCATGTGCGCCGAAATGTTGCGAGATTTCCAATATTGATCGTAATTGGGGTGAACTACCTGATCGTCCCAATAACTGTCCGTGTCCTTGAAATATATCTTCTTGGCATTGGAGAGCGGGCCCATATGCAGGAAAAAATCGTAGCCGTCCGTGGTGCCGTAATCGAAGCGGGTTTCGTGTGCGGGGGGAGCGATTTGTATGCGCGGTTTGAAAGAGACATAGAAGCCGAAATTGCCAGCGAGCATGAAGGCGCCGTTGTGATAGGCGTCGTCGCCCATATAGAGGTCGGTGACCGGCGCTTGGGGCGAAGCGGCTTTGAGCGCCGGATGTGAATCGATGATGCCGGCGGCGGCGAAGAATCCCGGATAGGAAATGCCCCAGATACCCGCTTTCCCATTGTTGCCGGCGACGTGGTGCAGCAGCCATTCGATGGTGTCGTAGGTGTCGGTGCTTTCGTCGACGTCTTTGGGCGATTTCTTGACGTCTTTGTGTGGCGTCATCTCCTCGAACGTGCCTTCGGACATGTAACGGCCACGAACATCCTGGTTGACGAAGATGAAGCCGTCGCGTTGGAACACGGGCGCAGGGCCGAGCCGTCTCGGATATTGATCGGTGCCATAGGGACTGACACTGTACGGCGTGCGTACCATAAGGAAGGGGTAGGTCTCGGAAGAGTCCTTCGGGACGTAAATCGCGGTGAAAAGCTTCACGCCATCGCGCATCGGAATACGATATTCGTACTTCGTGTAGTGCGTCCGGACTTCGGCTTCGCCCGGCTCGATGCTTGACTGCGCGAGAGACCAGCGTGCGGGCGCAGCGGTGAAGGCGACAAGGACGAGAGCCACACAAGACACAACAGACCGAAAACCGTGCGCGCGAAGATTCACGGAAGTCTCCAGAAATGTTTAGTTTTTACGACTGCCGCAACAATATGTTTTAAGCCAGCGGAGTGTCAACGAGCAGAGCGGCAGAGGTTTTGCGTCAGGCAACAGGGTTGTCGAGAGGTACGTCAATGGGGAGTCGAGGACTTGGCGGATACTGCTTTCGCTGGGTCGTTGAGCTTCAATACAAGTACCCGGCCATCCGAATGGAAGGAACCGCCGGTCGCGGTTTTTGCTTCTTTTAAGGCATTTGCCGGCACAGCGTGGGCGACCTCTGCAATCAGACCTGTCGCGGTAAGAGTTTTTTCGAGGTATTCGCGCTCAAGATCGATATCGGGATCGATCTTGTGAGTTATGCCGTCGTTGCGCTCGTCGCGATCGAAGCCAATATCGTGGGTAGCCGCGCCGACCCAGAGCGTTTGTCCATCGACTGGAAACGGAGCTTTCCAGATTCTCAGGTGATTGCGCGAGGCCACGACCTTGATGGGCTCGGCGTGTGCCCAACCGTAATCCTGCGGACGGCCGAAAAGGTAGAGCGGGCTCATTGGCATAGTCAGATACGATTCCTTGGAAATGCTTACGATAATGCCGTGAAGCACGCTGCCGCGCACGTCGGCGTCCACCTTGACCCATCCCGCAGTGGTAAAAACTTTCTGCATGGCATCTTCCGAGCCGAGAATCAGGAAATTGATCATGTCGCCGGGATTATTATTCTTGTCCGCGACGCGACGCGGGAGCTTCGCGAAAATGTTCGCGTCCACACCCGAGATCGTTTTCACCAGACGCGCCGGATGATATGTCGCGCCTGGATCGGGTGCGTGGATGTCTATATGCACGGTATAAGTGCCTTCGCCGGTGTCGTCGGTGGCTTGATTGATGCCAATGGCGAGGCGCCCGGCAACGGGAGCGACAACGTCACGGTGCTGGCCCAGAAGTAAAGGCTGCGCGATTTCCGGGTCGCCGATGCGGGCGATGAGGGCACCACGGCCAGCGCCGCTGAACGGCAGAATCCGGAGCAAATCCTTGAAGCCGCGCGTGATACCGTCCGGGTCGTTGTCTTCCTTGGCATCGGTGTAGCGAAGCTTGCCGGTCGCCGTTACGACTATGTGCTCGCCAGGTTGCACTTCGACCCCGGTGTCGGTCCACGATTGTTCGCCGGTGATTTGAACTTCCTGGGAAACACGCCTCTTGCCTAAGGGAATTTTCTTTGCGTTTGAGTCACTGGTCGCGGGCGCTGGGTTGTCTTGCCGGACGAGCTGCGCCACGAGCCGCGCGGGGCACACCATCCGCGCCGTGTAAGCACAGCACAGCAAAAAGAACGTTGCCAGCTTTGTCATAGGTTTGCTGTCGCACCAATGTGGGCAGGGTTCCCTCTAAAGAGATGCTAGCAATGGACCCAAGTGTTGCTACGACGACCGTCGAAAGGATGTCTCGATTCCTTGACTCCCCGCAGCAACGCCTTGTATGTTGAGGAGATGCAGGGGCTTCACCGAAAAAAGCTAAAGACCGCGCGCGTGGTACTAGCGCAACACACCGCCTTTACAACGGACTTCGTGGCGAGACTTGCTCTATTCACCTTAGCTTTACTCTTCTGTGGCGGAGCGGCTCTGCCGGCCGCAGAAAACTTCCAAGCGGCGGCGCCGGCCGGATCGCGCATGCACACCAGTCCGGTCACCAACGTTTCCGTGGACGGCAGCGAAGCGATGTTCACCACCATGTGCGCGCTGCTCGCGGCGGGATTCGAATCCGATGTGAGCGCGGCCAACTGGCATCCGGTGCGCGCGCAGATTCGCGAGCGGACGCAACACCAGCAAGGGCCCGCGGTGGACGCAGTGCGCGAATTTTATAAGAAGCACCAGTTGGCCGATGAAGGCGCCATGCTTTCGCAGTACATCTGGTTTGGATTGGTTTCCGGGCCGGCGCCCAAGTTTACGTTAACCTTGCGACGCGACGAATTGCCTCCGGAGGTGATCGCGCTCGAAGGATTCAGCGAAATCCTGGCGGCGTATTATCAAGAGCAGAAGATTGGACGGTTGTGGCGCGACTTGCAGCCCTTGTATAACCGCGACATCGAGCGGCTACATGATTCGGTGTCGCAAATCGTGTTTGTGGCCACGAATTACCTGCGCGAGATCATGAACAACTCGAATCCGCGTACGTTCATTGTCATCGTGGAGCCATTGGTGGGGCGCATCACGAACGTGCGCAATTTTGGCGACCACTACGCAATCGTGTTGAGCGGAGCCGACGATCTGCCCGCGGATACGGTACGGCACGCATACTTGCATTTTATGCTCGATCCACTACCGCTCCAGTACTCACACGTAGTCGCGGTGAAGAAGCCTTTGTTTGAGTCCGCCGCCCGCGCGCCGAGGTTGGTACCGGACCTGAAGGACGATTTCCCGTCATATTTCGCGGAATGCACTGTGCGAGCGGTCGAGCTAAAGCTGAAACGAATGTCGCCGAGCGAGCGAGCAGCGACCATCGACATGGACGACGCGGATGGTTACGTGCTGGTCAGGCCGCTGTTTGCCGTTCTGGGGAATTTTGAAAGGTCTGAGCCTTCCATGAGACTGTTTTTCCCCGAGATGGTTAGATCGATTGACGTGAGCGCAGAAGCTAAGCGCGTGCAAACCATTAAATTTGCGCCGGCGAATACCGAAGCGAAACTGGATCAAACGGCCAGCGAGGAAGTCGCCCGAAGAAGGAAGCTGATCCCATCCACAATCCCGAACGATCCGGAAGCGATCGCCGCGCTGACGGAAGGAGAACGAAGGATCGCGGAGAAGAATCCGAGGGCGGCGGAATCCTCTTTTCAAAAAGTTCTGGCAAAGTATCCGGACCAAACGCGCGCATGGTACGGCATCGGGCTAGTGGCGTTGATGGATCATGATGGCGTGAGGGCTAAGGAAGTCTTCGGGAGGCTGACCGCTGGTGAGCATACCGCCAGCGATGACCCGATGGTATTGGCTTGGTCGCATATTTATCTAGCCCGGATCTACGATGATGAAGGACAGACCGATCAAGCCAAAGCGCAATATCAGGAAGCCTTGGCTGTGAGCGGGAGTCCGGACCAAGCACGGCAGGCGGCGCAAAAGGGACTTGCGGCCTTTAGCGGAGGCAAACCGGCGGAGAGACCGTAAGAGAAATTGGCCACGGTGGGGCATCTAAATATCGATAGGAGTGCGTCTCAAGCCCACGGACTCCAGAACTAAATCTGAATCGGAGAGGTAAACTGATGAGAGGGAAATGGAACATCTGGGTGGGCACGGGGACGCTCACGGCATTTTTGTTGTGCAGCGCTGGGTCGTCGGCGGCGCAGAGTGCACCGCAAGGCGGACAGAGCCAACCGGGCCAGCAGCAGCAACAACCTCCGGCGCAGCCGGATAAAGATAAGCAGCCCAATCCCGCCCCGCTTTCGATGGACAATGCGCCGGCCAGCCCGGAAGAGGAGTCCGCCTCCAAAGCGGTTCAGCAGAGCACCGACCCTAACAAGAAGATTCAGCTCGCCGAGGAATTCTTGCAGAAATATCCGCAAAGCCGTTACCGGCCGACAATGTATCAGGCGTTGGTGTCAGGATATTTCGCGACGCAGCAGGTGCCGAAGATGCTGGAGGCAGGTGAAAAGGAAGTTGAGATGAACCCCAATGACGCACCAGTGCTCGCCGTAATGGGGCAGGCGTTGGCTCGCACATATAACGCCAAGGCGCCCGATGCTGCGAAGCAGTTGGACAAGGCTGAGCTCTATGCAAAGCGGGCGATTGAGATCACTCCGACGTTATCCAAGCCGGAAAGTCTTACGGACGAAGCGTTCAACAACGCGAAGAATGACACGCTGGTGATGGCACACAGCGGGCTGGGTTTGGTCTACATACGCAGGGGCAAGTTTTCCGAAGCCATACCGGAACTGGAACAATCGGTAAAGGCCGATAAGCATCCTGATCCGGACCCGGTCAACTATTACCTTTTAGGCGTGGCCGACAAGCAGACGTCGCACTATGAAGCGGCCGCGGCGGCGTTCTCAAAATGCGCCGCAGTGCAGAGCACGTTGCAAGCGGCCTGCAAGAGCAGCGCGGAAGAGGCGAAGAAACAGGGTTCGACGCAACTAAGCGCTCCAAATTGATGAGCCAGCAGTTGTCCGACTGTTTTCGCGATGACCAATAACGATGAGCAATTGGAAGAGCGCCTGGGCTGCAAGTTCCGGAATCCCGAATTGCTGCAGCGTGCGCTAACACACAGCTCGGCCGTTCCGGAGCTGCGGACCGTGGATACGGCCAATCTTCCGCCACCAGAGAACAATGAACAGTTGGAGTTCTTAGGTGACGCCGTTCTGGATCTCTTGGCCAGCGAGTATTTACTAGAGAAGTTTCCGAAATGGAGCGAAGGACAGCTTTCCAAGAGCCGAGCGCGGCTGGTGAACGCGCAAGCTCTGGAGTTGGCCGCTCGGCGGCTGCGGTTGGGCGAACATCTTCGCCTTGGCCGCGGCGAGGAAAAGACCGGGGGACGTAACAAACCTGCTTTGCTTGCGGACGCGTTCGAGGCCGTTGTGGCTGCGATCTATCTCGATGCCGGTTTAGCGGCGGCAAAGGACATGCTGCGAACTGCGCTATTCGAATCCGCGTTGGAGGAGCGTGGCGGGAACCTGTTTGAGGCTGACCGCAAATCCGCACTGCAAGAGTTTTTGCAGGGTCGCGGGAAAGCCCCCGCGGAGTATCGACTTGCTGCGGAAAGCGGCCCCGACCACCAGAAGACTTTTCAGGTGGAAGTCTGGGTGGAAGGCGCCTGCATGGCTTCAGGGCAAGGAAGTACAAAGAAGGAAGCTGAGCAGCGTGCTGCCGGTACGGCGCTGGAACGGTTGGAGCAAACCGGAGTGAGAAGCTGACGCAATGCCCGAAGAAACCATAACCCAGGAAGCGGCACCTGAGGAACGCGCCACGAAGGCCGAGCGGCACGGCGACGATGCGACGTTTTCCGAATACATGGAGTCGTTGCTCGTAACCGTGATTCTGGCGCTGTTCGGGACGACGTTTATTGTGCAAGCATTCAAAATTCCGTCGGCATCGATGGAAGGAACGCTGCTGGTTGGCGACCACTTGCTGGTCAACAAGTTCATTTTTGGAGGCCGCGGCGCTTGGTATGAAAAACTGCTGCCGTACCGGCCGCTCGAGCGTGGCGACATCATCGTGTTCAAGTATCCCTATGCGGACCACCAGCACTTCGTGAAGAGGGTCATCGGATTGCCGGGTGATCGGCTTAAAGTTGAGGATCAGCGCGTGTATGTGAACGGCAGGGCGTTGAACGAGCCTTACGTAGTCCATGATCCCGGAGCTGGGTACGATCCTCTAAATTATGCATTTCCGCCGATGGGCAACCAGTTATACGCCAGCCCTGTGGTGGTGGAATGGGCGCATGAGATCAAGAAATATGTGCGGGGCGAAGAGATCATCGTTCCACCCGGAAAGTATTTCGCGATGGGAGACAATCGGGATCACAGCCTCGATAGCCGCTATTGGGGTTTTGTGGATCGTGACGCGATCATGGGCCGGCCTTTTTTGATCTATTGGTCGGTCGAGGCCAACAGTGCGGATTATGGGCAGAGCAGCTTTTTTCAGCGGCTGAAAAGCGTGATGGATACGCTGTTGCACTTGCCGCAGCGTACTCGTTGGAGCCGAATGCTCCGTACCGTGCACTGAAACCGTACATTGAGTGGACCTGCACTAGCGTCGCTTCCCATTTTCTCAGCAGTCTGCGAAACTCTCGAACATCATGCGCCGCGTACGCAAATGGTGGAGACTCGCGCTGTCGATCATGGCGCTGGTGATCGCAGCGCAAATCGGAGCCTCCGTTCTGGCGCGTGC
>DATBYP010000276.1:0-3542 GCA_036513675.1 Candidatus Acidiferrum sp. | reverse complement strand
ACGAGCCGGCTGGGGCAGAGTTTGCAGCAGATTGGGCAATTGCTGAAGGCGAACATCGGAGTGGAAGTGCTGTTTGTCGATTGCGGCGGCTGGGACAATCACGTGAATGAAGGCGGCGTGCAGGGGCAGCTCTCTAATTTGCTGAAGGATTTAGGGCAGGGGCTGGCGGCGTTTCATCAGGACATGGGCGACCGGATGCGGGACATTGTTGTGGTGACGATGAGCGAGTTCGGGCGCACGGCGAAAGAGAATGGGAATCGCGGGACGGATCATGGGCATGCGAATTGCATGTTTGTGATGGGCGGGGATGTGAAGGGTGGACGCGTCTATGGCGCCTGGCCGGGACTGGCGGATCATCAGTTGAATGAGGGGCGAGATTTAGCGCTTACTACGGACTTTCGCTTGGTGCTCGGAGAGATATTGAGCAAGCACAATGGTGTTGGTGATTTGAATGCGGTTTTTCCGGGGTTCGAAAATAATTCGCGGAACTTTCCTGGATTGATTCGGGGCTGAGGAGTCTGCGCACTTCGCTCCTGCCTCGCCTGCGGCGCTCTGGGATGCGCTAAAGCCCACCCCTACAACTTCCTGGTATACTCGCGCGCGAAAAATCCCACAGAGGTTTTATGACGACTAGTTCGCGCGATCGACGCTCGTTTCTTGCTTACTTTTCTAGCTTGGGGCTGAGTTCCACGCTTTTGCCTGGCGTTTTGTGGGCGAAAGTTGAGGAGGAAAGACCGGAGCGCATCAGCAAGGAGATGTTGCGGGCGGCGGCGAGTGTTGCCGGGGTGCAATTCACGGAGCAGCAGTTCGAGCGAATGCTGAAGGGAGTGAACGAGAATCTCGGCAAGTACGATGAGATTCGCAAAGTAGAGCTGGACAACAGTGTTGCGCCACCGCTGTATTTCAATCCCATAGTCACGGGAATGAAAATCGACCGGGCTAAGCGCACGCTTCGGATGAGCGAAGCGCCGAAAATTGCACGCCCGAAACAGTTGGAAGATGTTGCATTTTGGCCGGCTACGCATCTGGCTGAGCTAATTCGTACCAAGCAGGTGACCTCGGTCGAGCTGACGGAAATGTACTTGGGGCGGCTGAAGCGCTACAACCCGAAGCTGCTGTGCGCTGTGACGGTGACTGAAGATTTGGCGATGCGGCAGGCGCGGGAGGCTGATCGCGAGATTGCTGGCGGTCATTACCGTGGGCCGCTGCATGGGATTCCCTATGGCATAAAGGATCTGGCGGCGGTGCGCGACTATCCGACTACGTGGGGCGCTGCGCCGTTCAAGGATCGTGTGATCGATCGCGATACGACAGTGGTTTTACGGTTGCGCGAAGCGGGTGCGGTGCTGGTGGCCAAGTTGGCGACCGGCGAACTGGCGCTGGATGACGTGTGGTTTGGGGGACAGACGAAGAATCCGTGGGATTTGTCGATGGGGTCGCAAGGATCGTCAGCGGGCCCGGCTTCGGCCACTGCGGCGGGACTGGTCGGGTTTTCGATTGGGACGGAAACGGGCGGGTCGATTGTGGAACCATCGGGAATTTGCGGCGTTACGGGTTTACGTCCGACGGCGGGGCGCGTGAGCCGGTCGGGATTTATGACGCTGACGTGGAGCCTCGACAAGATTGGTCCGATGTGCCGGAGCGTGGAGGATTGCGCGGTAGTGTTACATGCGATTCAGGGACCGGATGATCGCGATTTTTCGGTGATCGATGTTCCGTTCAACTGGGACGCAAAGTTGGATATTCGCAAGCTGCGCGTGGGGTACTTGAAGGGAGCATTCTCGAATACGGAGCAAACGCCACAGGTGAACGCGAATGACGCTGCGGCGCTGGCGAAACTGCGTGGGATGGGAATCGAATTGGCGGAGGTCGCGCTGCCGGAGCACGCCGACCTGGATATCGGAATCATTATTTATGGCGAGGGGAATGCGGCTCTGAAAGATCCGATTGAGACGCGGCCGGAGAATTTGGCGCGTCAGGATCGCGTGACGAACCAGCACGCGTTGAGGCTGCTGCCTGCGGTTGAGTACTTAAATGCACAGCGGATTCGCACATTGCTGATGGAGGAAATGGCGCACGTGATGGACGGGATCGACGTGTACGTGCTTCCTTTTGACTATTCGGATTACACGCCGAACCCAATTGCGTCGCTGAATACTTCGGTGACAAATCTGACCGGCAATCCTTGCGTGGTGGTGCCGCACGGGTTCAATGAAAAGGGAAATCCGACGAGCCTGACATTTGTTGGGAAGGTATTCGGCGAGGCGGAGATGCTGGCGCTGGCGCGCGCTTATCAAGATGCGACCGGTTGGCACTTGAAGCACCCGGCTCTATTCTCGTAGACCGAATCGTTAAGCGCCCACGAGGGCTTTGTATTGGGCTGCGGTTAGCGGGACGACCGAAAGGCGTCCCTGGCGGACTAAGGGAGAATCGGCGAAGAGGCGATTGGCCTTGATTTGTGCGAGCGAAACCGGCTTGGCGAGCGGCTTTCCTGCCCTAATTTCCACTTGCGGACCTTTGGGATTGGAGGCATCGACTGAGACGACAGTCGCGGTGCCAATTGCGCTCTTGTCGTCACCCGTTTGGTAGATGATCAGGCGGTCGCCGGATTGCATCTTGCCGAGATTTCTGAGAGCTACGGGATTGGAAACGCCGTCCCAGACGGTTGCGCCGTCTTTTTGGAGGTCGGCGAAGGAGTATTCGGAGGGTTCGGTCTTCAGTAGATAGTCGGCCATTGGGGTCTCCATTCGTGCGCTACGAGAGAAAGGAATTTAACACAGAGGACACGGAGAGCACAGAGAGCCACAGAGGAATGCGGGGCTTGCATTTGCTAGAATCGCCGGCGATATGGGCGAAGGTGGGCGGTTGCGGTTTGCGGTAGAGGGCGCCGGAGAAGTCTCCGCGATTCTGGTGCGGCCGGCGAAAGCGCGGTGGGTTTTGGCTCTGGCGCATGGGGCTGGCGCGGGGATGACGCATCCGTTCTTGGATAAGCTGGCGAGCGAACTGGCGGATGCTGGCGTGGCGACATTTCGTTATCAGTTTCCTTACATGGAGCAGCGGCGACGGGTGCCGGATTCGCCGCCTGTAGCGACGGCCACGGTGGCCTGTGCGGTGCGGGCGGCTGCGGAGGCGGCTCCGGGTTTGCCCTTGCTGGCTGGCGGGAAATCCTTCGGTGGCAGGATGAGTTCGCAGGCTGCGTCGCAAAAAATGATGGAAGGCGTGCGCGGGCTGGTATTTTTTGGCTTTCCCCTGCACCCGCCTAACAAGCCGGGAACCAAGCGCGGCGAGCACTTGGCCAAAGTGCCGATGCCGATGCTTTTTTTGCAGGGGACGCGGGATACGTTGGCGGATTTGAAGCTGCTAAGGCCAATTTGTTCGTCACTTGGCTCGCTAGCGAAATTGCACGCTATCGAAACGGCGGATCATTCGTTTCATGTGCTGAAGAGCTCGGGCCGGAGTGACGCGGAGATTTTGCGAGAATTGGCGCAAACTACGGCATCCTGGGCTGAGAATTTGAAAATAGAGGCGTAACCTTTCCGCGG
>DATBYP010000275.1:0-4690 GCA_036513675.1 Candidatus Acidiferrum sp. | reverse complement strand
GTAATAAAACGGAGGCGGCGAGACGGGTGACCGTTCTGACGAAAGATGGAGTCGTCAAGTTCTAATCGGATGTGAGGGAATTCGAGTGGGCCTAGACGCTGTCGTGTTCACCCTTCTCAAGGGGTTGAATCTGGGTGCCGGACCCTTTGTTTTTTAGAAGGGTCCGGGTTTAGAGCCAACTTCAAGCGCAAGCGTAATGAGCACCCGCAAACCATTCAATTCACAGCCTTTAATTTCTCACTTGACAAATAGTAACGGATGCGGTAACCTCCAGCCCAGGTTCTGCTGACAGTGCCCCCGTTTCGCCCCTTCCTTCCTCCGCAACTGTCTTGTGCTTGCACCGACTATCGATTTGTAAGTCCTTTGTTGTCACACTCTTGCGAGTTGCTTTTTTTGCATCTCCTTTGTTTTGATAACCATCTGAGTTGCCGGGGGGTGTGGGGGTACTCCGCTCTGAACATTCAAACCCGTGAACATGCAAACGTGCTAACTCCTTCCGCTGCCACACATACAAAAATAGGAGGGCGGTGTGGGTCCGCTCGCGTTTTGCCATATCCACCCCCACTGGTACCATCAATTCCATGAGACTTAAGACCCTTTGCATCGCTTTCCTGCTGGTGCTTCCGGCCTGCGCCTCCGCTCAGAACGTCGACCAAATCATCGCCAAGGTGCTCGCCGCGCGCGGCGGCCTCGCCAAAATGCGCGCTATCCATTCCGAGCGCGTCTCCGGAAAAATCTCTTTCGGCGATGTCTCCGGCCCCTTCGTCGTCGAGCTCAAGCGCCCTCTCAAAATGCACATGCAGCTCACCATTCAAAATCAGACCATGGTCCGCGTCTATGACGGACAATCCCAAGGTTGGGCCAACAATCCATTCGCCGGCAAAATGAATCCCGACGCGATGACCGAAGACGAGTTGAAAAATATTACCGAGGAGTCTGATTTCGATGGCCCCTTGGTCGACTACAAGCGCAAAGGCAACCACGTGGAACTCGTAGGCAAAGACAAGGTCAACGAGAAAGACGTCTGGCGCGTGAAGCTGACCACCAAAAACGGCGACGTTCGCTTTTACCTCTTCGACGCCAATTCATTTCACCTGCTCAAATGGGAGGGCCAACGCAAATACGAGGGCAAGGAACTTCCCGTGGAATCCTATTTCAGCGATTATCGCGAAGTCGGCGGATTGAAATTTGCCTACGCCATCGATTCCGGCAGCTCCGCAACCGACCTAACGCAAAAAATCAGAATCGAGAAAATTGAGCTGAACCCGGAGCTGAACGACGCCGAATTCACCAAGCCGCCCACGCCACCTCTGCCGGACGCGCCCGCTGGCCCGGCCACAACTCCGACTGCGCCCGCGAAGCCGCCCGCCTCATAGCGATTCACGCAGGCCGGCTGCCGCGAACGAGCATCGGGATGCTTTGCAGAGGAAAATTATGCAGGCCGCGTGGCGCGAAAGATCATGCAAGTAATGTCGTCAGATTGCCGCGTAACACCGACGAACGCATCGACGCGCGTCATCAGAAAGTGCAGCGACTCCTGCGCCGTAACTTCCGGCAGCCCGCGAATCGCCGCCAGCCAGCGCTCGTTGCCAAATTCGGTGCCGCTTTCGTCGAATGCTTCAACGACGCCGTCGGTGAAGAAAATCAGCGCGTCGCCCGGACTCAAGTCTTTCACCGAAGTTTCGTACGCCGCAGCGGACGCGATTCCAAGCGGCACGCCGCCCACGTCGAGTTTTTCCATCTCGCCATTCGCGCGGCGCAAAATCGGAGCGTTGTGTCCCGCGTTGACGTAGCTGAGCCGCCGCGCCGCCGGCTCGTATTCCGCAAGCACCGCCGTGGTGAAGCGGCGGCCATCCAGGCTGTGCGCGCACGCGTAGCGGTTCAGGCGCATCACCAAATCCGCGAGCGACGCGCCCTCTCCCGCGATGGTGCGCAAGCTCGCTTGCAAGGTGGCCATCAGCAACGCGGCGGGAATGCTTTTGCCGGCGACATCGGCGATCACGAGAGTGAGTTTGCCGCCATCCGCAGCGGCCTCGGTGGCGAAAAATGCATCGTAGTAATCGCCGGCAACGGAATTTTGTGGCCGCGAAGCGAAAGCGATTTCCGCGCCGGGAACTTCCGGCGGAAACGAAGGCACCAGCCAAGTCTGAATTTCGCGCGCGATTTCCAGATCGCGTTTCATCGTAACTTTGTCGGCGAGTTCCAGCGAGAGCAGCAGAAGAAAAACTACGGCGGCGAGAAATTCATATTTAGTGTCCGCCTTGATGTTCAAAACCAGCATCACGAGTGCGGCAAGCAACAACACGCGACGCGCAGGCGTAAGCTTGAGAAGCAAGGCCCAGAAGAATTCCTTCGCGATGTGCAGAGGGCGGCGCCAAGTGGGGAGTTTTTTGATTTCGTCCCAATCAACGTCGCTGCCGTAAAAACCGTAACTGGCACGCGCATCCGCCGCAAATTGCGACCACAAATCCTCGATCTGGCGGCCTTCGCTGACGCGCTGCCAGAAATTTCGCACCTGCGCACTGAAGCGTTCGCGTGGTCGAACCGACGCTGCGGAGGAAGGGGCGGAAGACGCTGCAGGCGGCGTGCTCATGAGGACAAAGTATAGGTCATTCTTTTTCGTCGCGCTTGTCGTTTGGCTCGGAATTTTCGGAGCGGAGCGAGCCGCCGAATTGCACGGAGCCGAAGCCGAAGCGATCGCGCAGATGGTCCGTGGCGCGCGTTAATTTCTCGAGTTTGGCGCGGCGTTCCGCGGAGAGCAGATCGAGTTGCTCTGCACCGTGGGTCAGACCGCTGAGGCTCACGCCGAGGAGGCGGATTTTGCGGCGAAGGTCTCGATGCTCGCGGAAAAGATTTTGGAAAACAGTGAAGATGTCCGCATCGAGTTGCGTCGGCTCGCGGAGCGTCTGAGAGCGCGTGTATGTATCGAAGCCGGTGTAACGAATGGTGAGAGTAAGCGTGCGCGTGGCAAGGCCTGCTTCGCGCAGGCGCTTGCAGGCTTTTTGCGAAAGATGGCTCAGCATTGCGGTGAGCGCAACGGTGTCATCGGTGTCTTCGCCGAAGGTGTGGTTGTGCGAAATGGATTTAGGCTCGGCATCGATTACGAATTCGTAGGAATCGCCGCCGCGCGCTTTGCGATACAGCGCGGTGCCCCACTGGCCGAAAACTTTGTCGAGTTTTTCGAGAGGCTGCGCCGCAAGCTGCTCCACCGTTTCGATGTTGAGCGCGCGCAACGCGCGTTCGGTTACTTCGCCGATGCCGGGAATTTTGCGGACGGATAGTGGCGCGAGAAAGCCCGCCTCGCTTCCGGGCGCGACCCAAAGCAAGCCGCGTGGTTTGGCTTGATCGGAAGCGACCTTTGCGACAAGTCGGGTGCTTGCGAGACCGCCGGAGCAGGGGAGTCCCGTGTCGCGCGTGATGGCGCGGAGGAGTTTATCCGTGGCGGCGAGCGGCGGGCCATGCAGGCGCTCGGTGCCGGAGAGGTCGAGATAGGCTTCATCGATCGAAACCATTTCGACGATGGGAGAAAATTTCGCGAGGATCGTGGCGACGCGATCGCTCCACTCGGAATATTTGGCGTGGTGACTATCGAGATAAACCGCGTGCGGGCAGAGGCGTCCGGCAGTGCGCAGCGGCATTGCGGAATGAACGCCAAACTTTCGCGCTTCGTAGCTGGCTGCGGTGACCACACCGCGCTGGTTCGGTCCGCCGCCGACAATCACAGGTTTGCCGCGCAATTCGGGGCGCTCGAGCAATTCCACGGAGACGAAAAACGCGTCCATGTCGACGTGGAGGATCGATGCGACGGTTGGCAGCGTGTGCTCGTCGACAGGCCCATGAATGGCGCGGAAGCGAGCAAAGTCCGGCATGACGCAAGAATACGCCGTTCGCTTTTAATTCGCCAGGGTAGCGACACGATGGGTAATGCTCTAATTCTGTGTTGCTGAGTCCTCGGGCCAAGGCTCGCGATTCCAGCTTACGACTGACACATTTAGAGCATTACCGACACGATGTTTCAGGGAGGAGTCGGATCGGATGCCAAGAGGGTCATAAACCGGCGAGGAGGAATAATTCGAATGTCTTGAAATCGTTCGGGGTAATCGCGAACGTTGCCGGTCACAACGTACTCGGCCCTGGCTTCCAGCGCGCACTCGAGTACTTTATTGTCGTCAGGGTCGAGAGTGACGGTGAGTCTCTTGCTTGGGACGACCAGGATCGCGGATTTGCGCAGGAGACGCAGTGATCTTGCAATTTTCCGCGGATCAACGGCGAAATGAGGCCGGCTCAAGACTTCCTCGTACTCTCCGAGGAGCGCATTCGAAATGAAACAGCGAAAAAATCTCGAGAACACTAAGTCAAAGATAACCTGAGAAGGGCCGTGCACGTTCAGATGAGCAGAGAGAACGACATTCGTATCCAAGACTGCCTTAAGCATTCTTGTTGCGGCGTTCGCGGCGGTAGCGCTTAATTTCGAGATTGATGGCGCGCATGGAGACAGGTCCCTTTTTCTTGGCTTCAAGGCGAATCTGTTGCAAAACGCGCGGAGGCTTGCCGAAATTCATCAGGTACTCTTCGACGCTCATGATGACAGCTTGGGGTTCGCCCCGCTTGTCGACGACGAACCGCTCTTTGTTTTGTCGAACGCGCTTAAGGATCTGTCCAAGCTGCGTCCGGGCAGTCAGAGCTGGAA
>DATBYP010000274.1:0-2468 GCA_036513675.1 Candidatus Acidiferrum sp. | reverse complement strand
CAGCGCATCCATGCTTTGTGCGCGCGTGGTGCGCGGCATGAGCTCTACGGAGAAGGAAGTGACACCTTTGGCAGCGATGTCGCTGATGGTTTCGACCGAGCCGAGCGGACGAAGAAAACCGACGAGCACCTGGTCGCGATGGAAGAGTGGGAGGTCGGCTTTGCCGGTGCGATCGTTCGAGCCGTAGCACAGAACTTGCGTGAGGATGTCCGCGGCGCGAAAAACCTCCGCGCGATCTCGCAGGACTTTCGCGCCTTTGGCAACGTAGTCGGCGTCGGGATAACCGGCCTCCACACCCGCGCCCGCCTCAACGACGACTTCCAGGCCCGCTTTGGCAAGATTGGGAATCACGGCGGGCACCAGCGCAACGCGCCGCTCCCCCGGAAAACTTTCTCGGGGAACACCGACAATCATGAAGCTCCCTCCGATACTCAAGAACTAAACTTGATTCTGATTCGGATTCCGGGCCGCCGCATTGTACACCGGCCTCGTAAAAAATCTACGCGAGTCTGAGCCGCGCTACTCGGCTGCCGCTTCCTTCGCCGGTATGAAATAAACCTCTTCGAACATGGAGCCCTTCTGCCATCCGGCGCGCTTAAGGATGCCTTGTGCGTTCTCGCACATGCTGGGATGCCCACAAATAGAGACACTTCTTACATTGGGAGGTCCCAACAGGGCGGCATTGTACACCGAGTGGCGTTTTCTCAAAGCATTCAGTGGATTTTCTACCGGCAGAGCGCTGCGAGCGTTCGTGACCCGCAACTGTTAATAACTCTGGCGGTCGCCCTCCACGCGCGCTACACTCCGCACGCGACGCAGCGCGTCTTTCCCACATGCGCTACACGGGCGGCGTCACGGGTTACCTCGAAGTCTTGACCAACGAAACGAACGCTTTCTCCGCCGAGCTCGGACTCGTGCAGGCTCAACTCAATGAGTTGGTCGCTCTAGTGCAGCTGTATCAAGCTTTGGGAGGGGTTGGCAGCAATAGCTGTTGGATTTAGGGGAGTTACGAAACAAGTGGTGAGCCGGGTAGGACTCGAACCCGCAACCCGCTGATTAAGAGGTCGTCCAAAGACAACTGAGACTGAGTGCGACGACTCCCTGCATGCCTTGACCGTTGCATCGAGAGGCTGCTTTATCGCTCGAGCATCTCTATCTTCGACGACCATTCGATAGGAACTGCACGGTCACCCTCAGACCGATTGGCAATGGCCTTGAGTTGTCGTCCAATTCGATAACTGCTTCCAGGATATCCCGGTCGCTTTTATCAGATGGGTCACCGGTGCTGATGCTTTTCCTGCCCATCATCGCAGATATCCTGGCAACCGAGCCACGGAGCTTCTTTCCCTCGAGGGCATCTGCTTGGATAATCACGTTCTGCCCTACCGAGAGCTTGTCTACGTCTCTTTCATCCACTTCCGCTTTAATGTGTCGAGTCGAAGTGTCCGCGAGGCTGAACAAAGGATGGGGAGTGACTGTGCTGAAGGACTCGCCGCGCCGCGCGTAGACCCTCAAAACTGTTCCGTCAATCGGTGCCGCAATGGAGCACTTCCCGATGCGTTCCTGGGCGGTTCGCACACGCCCCTCGGCCGCAAGCACATCGGCATCCGCTCGCGCCATATCTTCCTGCAATGGAGGCGCAGCGACTAATTCTTCTGTGCGAAGGGCGGCTCGGAGATTGGCATCGGCGACCCCGAGATCGCGGACAGCCTGGTCATATGAGGCCCGGGAGACCTGCTCCTTTTGGTATAGGGCACGCTGCATGTCCATCCGTGATTTGGCTTCTTCAAACGTGGCCCGGGCTGCGGCAGTCTTTTCATTCGCTATTTTCTTCTCCTCATCACGCGCGCCTCGCAAAAGCCGGGCGCGTGCCTGGCGGGCGGAATCCGCTTCCGCCATAGCGGTTTGTAACGCCGGCTGCAGGTCGTCACAGGCGATCTCACCGAGTAATGCCCCTCGTTTTACGAACTGGCCTTCTTTCACGTACACAGCCTTTAGGATGCCATCGGCCGCAGCTCCCACTTGCGTGGTTTCCGAAGCGCCTTCAACCCTTCCTGGGGAGGCAAATACAACAGCCCCGGTAGAATCATTGGCGGGTGTTCCGTGAGCCTGCACCGAATTGCGATGTCTGGAGGTTCCGAAGAAGGCCACCCCGGCGCTGAAGAGCAGAGCCACCAAACCGCCAAGGACCCAGCGTCGCTGGGCGATCATGGACAGACCACGAAGGGCCCGTATGCGCCGGACGGTCATGACTTGGTCACCTTGCGTTGCACTTGGCCATCGCGGAGAGTGATGGTGCGGTGAGCAAATTTCCGCCAGCGTAGATCGTGGCTTACGACAACAACGGTTCTGCCATGCTCGTTAGCTTGATTGCGAAGGATTTCGCAGATGTTTCTTCCGGCCTCGGCGTCCAGAGAGGCGGTTGGCTCGTCTGCGAGAAGGATTGGAGGATTCCCTGCCAAAGCGCG